>CALLNA010000106.1 GCA_938005655.1 uncultured Novosphingobium sp. | reverse complement strand
AGGCTGGAAATTAAGCGCCGGCAGACCCGGCGCACCAACTGTCTCGGACGGATGACCGATGCGAGCACCGATCGGGGCGGGCCATTAGCGCAAAGGGCGGCGATGTCAAGGAAAGCCCGGCATGGCTCGTGTCCCGGCTTGGATTTCGGCTACCGGGCAGGAAGCAGGCGTCATGACAAAATTGCCAACCTCATCGCCCCGGACTTGATCCGGGGCCCCGCTTTCCTTGTCCGGCGTCGCGCGCGCAAGAAGCGGGACCCCGGATCAAGTCCGGGGTGACGGGAGAGGGGCAAGAGAGGGGAAGGTCGGCAATGCGCCCGTAAGCCCTTCTTAACCCTGTTTGCCTAGGGATTGCCCTTCACCCCGAAGGGACCTCGATGAGCAGCACCGCCCTCCCCCCGCCGCGCCAGCGCTTCTTCCTGCTGCGTCCGCGGGTGCTCGACCGGATCGAGCAGGTCGTGATCGTGGCGGTCTGGTCGATGTTCGTCTGGCGGATGGTCCATGCGCCGACCGCCTTCACCCTCGACGCCTCGTCGCTGACCACCTGGGCGCTGACCCTGTCCGAGACCTCGGTCATGCTGTTCACCCTGATCCGCCGGCCGACCGGCGCGATCTCGCTGCGGCTGGGCGACTGGATGCTGGCGACGACCGCGACGCTGGCCCCGCTGATGATCGACTTCAACGTCGAGCCCTACCAGCGCTTCGCCTGGCTCGGGCTGTTCCTGCTCCTGTTCGGCAACTGCTGGCAGGCCTGGGCCAAGCTGATCCTGCGCCGCAGCTTCGGGATCACCCCGGCCAACCGCGGGATCAAGGTCAGCGGCGCCTACCGCTTCGTGCGCCACCCGATGTACGCGGGCTACCTCGCAGTCCATCTGGGCTACCTGGCGGTGATGTTTTCGCCCTACAACCTGCTGGTCTACGGCATCGGCTGGACCGAGCAGATCCTGCGCCTCCTCGCCGAGGAGCGCCTGCTGAGCGAGGACCCGGCCTATCGCGCATACATGCAGCAGGTGCGCTGGCGGCTGATCCCCGGCCTGTTCTGATCAGTCCTCGGACTGAGGCGCGGAAGGATCGTAGCCGAGCAGCTCGCCCGGCTGGCAGTCCAGCTCGCGGCAGATCGCCTCCAGCGTCGAGAAGCGCACCGCCTTGGCCTTGCCGGTCTTGAGGATCGAGAGGTTGGCGAGGGTGATGTCGACCCGCTCGGCCAGTTCGGTCAGGGTCATCCGGCGGGCATGGAGCAGGTCGTCGAGCTTGACCAGGATCGCCATCAGACGGTCCCCTCCACTTCCTCGCGCAGGCGGGCGCCCTCGCGGAACACGCGGGCGAGCACGAACAGGACCAGGGCCAGCAGCAGCCCGAAATAGGAGAACTCGAACCCGCCGTGCGGGCGGTTGAAGATCTGGTCGAGCCACTTGGAGGTCATCGACAGGGGAATGCCGAGCACGTGGACGGCGACCGAGATCCAGCCCATCGCCTGGAGGCGGCGGGCGTTGACGGGGACGAAGGGATTGCCGTCCTCGACGCTGGCGACGATCCGGTAGAGGTCGCGGAAGAAGAAGAAGCCGAGGGCGCAGATCACGCCGGACAGGGCGATGACGCTGATCACCGCCCAGATCGTCTCGGGCGGGCCGCCGTGGTCGGCGAGCGTCGCCATGACACTCTCGTTCATGATCAGCACGGACGGGGTGGCGATGACGAAGGCCGCGGTCAGGAAGGCGCTGGTCGCCATCGCCGCGCCGAGCGCGAGGCGGGCCGCGGCCAGCAGCGGGTCGCGGTTCCACATCGTCTTCACCACCCGGCGCGCCGAACCGATCATGCGACGACGTGCGACAGGGTCTGGCCCCACAGCGCCACGAAGACGCCCAGGGCGACGACGGCGGCGAACGACTTGGTCAGGAACTGGGTCATCACGATTTCTCCGGTCAGGCGACGGCGTGGACGAGGGTCTGGGCCCACAGCACCAGGGCGACATGCAGGGCGAGGCAGGCGGCGACGGACTTGCCGAGGATCTGGCTCATTGATTGTTCTCCGATATGCTTCATATCGACATTCAATAAGGCGAGTCGGTCTTATTGTCAATCGATAATATCGAAAAACGATATGCGAGCCGAGCGAGGGTCATTGGAACAGTGACGGAAGGGCCTCAGGCTCCCCGTCCGCCGAGCAGGCGCTCCACCGCCCCGCCGAAATCGCGGCGGCGCCAGTATTGCAGCAGGTTCACGTAGACCTGGCGGCAGTTGCGCGCGGCGTCGACCGCGACCGGCTCGAACATCGGATCGTAAGGACCGCTCGCCTCCACGCAGGCGGGCAAGCGGAACTCGATGATCTCGGGGAAGGCCAGGCAGCGCGCCACACCCATCGCCGCCATGTGGAGCGAGAGGTGCTCCTCCAGCCCCGCGACCGTCAGCAGCGGGCCGCCGCCGGCGTGGTACTCGCGCACGAACAGGGCGAGCAGCTCCGCCAGATGGATGTCCCAGATGTCGTGGTGCGCGGCGCTCAAGGCCCCCCACAGGACCGAGCCCAGGGTGATCTGGCCGACGCGGCCCCAGTCGATCAGGCCGCAGACTGGCGCGCCGTCCTCGCCCGGCGAGAAGAAGCAATTGTCGATATGCGCGTTCCAGTGGCACAGCGCGATCATGTCGGGATCGCCGACGAGGCGGCGCTGGATCGCCGCCTCATGCTCGCGGACGATGCGGGCGTCGCGGGCGAGCCGGGCGGAGAACGCCTCGCCCACCGCCTCGGGCAGCAGTTGCGGGCAGCGCCGGGCGAAATCGGCGCAGCGGGCCAGCTCGGCCTCCAGCTCCTCGGCCGAATAGCGGATCGGGTCGGCCGAGCCCGAGACCGGATCGAAGGGGAACCGCGTGTCGATGTCGGGCGCGAGCCGGCCCGACTTGTGCGCCCCGGCGAGCCGAGCCAGCGCCGTCACCACCGCGCGGTAATAGGGCAAGGGATCGGCCATCGTCAGATGGTCGAGCGTCTTGCGGCGGTGCGGCTCGATCCCGTTCCGGCCGTAGGGCACCTGCTCGGTGACGACGAGGCCGGTGCCGCTCTCGTCGTGATAGTCGGCGAAATAGGCGGTGGGCACCCGGATCGGGAAGCCCGGCAGGCGGGAGAGCGCCATGAACGGCGCCTCGGACTTCATCTCGGTGCGCTGCCAGTCGCGGCGCGGATCGGCGAAGTCGCGCGAGAACTTGACGAACAGCGCGGTGTGGAGCGCGGGGTCGGGCCGCGCATATTCGACCGAGAGGAACAGCTTGGCCCCGGTGCTACCGCCGGGGCACGGCTCCAGGCTCACGATCCGGGCGACGGCATTGTCCTCGCCCAGCGAGCCGAAGGCGCGGAAGGCGCGGGTCAGGAATGCCGCGCCGTCGGCCTCGAAGGCCGCGGCATGGGCGGGGATCACAAGGCCGGTGGCGTCGCCGCGGACGTGATCGAGGATCGGGCCGGGAGCGGTTGGGGAATCGGACATGCCGCGCCTATGGCAAATCCGCCCCCACCTTGGCCATGCCCCGGCCGCGCCATTTGACTCCGCGCCGCCCGCTCCCTATATGGCGGGTCATTCGGCGCTTCGAGCAAGCCCGGTCCATGCGCGGGGATCGGTCCAGGAAGGAAGCGAGCGGATTTCATCTGACGCGAAAGGCTGCTGGCGGGTTCCCCGGGAACTCATGCCGTGCGGCCTTTTTGGCGTCCGATGGGCCACCGCCGCGCGTGGCATGAATTTTCCGCCGGAATCCGTTCCGGCCCGCATAGCAGCAAAGAGGCAGCACTCCTCCATGGCAACCAAGCCCCTGACCCCCGGCCGCGCTTCGGCCAAGAAGCGCATTCGCAAGATCTTCGGCGACATCCACGAAGTCGTCCAGATGCCGAACCTGATCGAGGTCCAGCGCGAGTCCTACGAGCAGTTCCTGCGCTCCGATCCGGCGACGGGCTACGTCTCGGGCCTGGAGAAGACGCTGCGCTCGGTCTTCCCGATCCGCGACTTCGCCGGCACCAGCGAGCTGGACTTCGTCCACTACGAGCTGGAAGACCCCAAGTACGACACCACCGAGTGCCGCCAGCGCGGGATCACCTATGCCGCGCCGATGAAGGTCACGCTGCGCCTGATCGTGTTCGAGGTGGACACCGAGACCGAGACCCGCTCCGTCCTCGATATCAAGGAGCAGGACGTCTACATGGGCGACATGCCGCTCATGACCGAGAACGGCACCTTCATCATCAACGGCACCGAGCGCGTCATCGTCAGCCAGATGCACCGCTCGCCGGGCGT
>CALLNA010000105.1 GCA_938005655.1 uncultured Novosphingobium sp. | reverse complement strand
GCGGCGACATCACCCGCAAGAAGAAGCTGCTGGAGAAGCAGAAGAAGGGCAAGGCACGGATGCGCGAATACGGCAACGTGCAGATCCCGCAGGAAGCCTTCATCGCCGCGCTCAGGATGGGGGACGAGAGCTAGGGGGAATTCGGCATCCGGTTCCGGGCGCTCGCTGCCCGGAGCCGCCGTTCCGCACCTGCCTCGGTCGCGAACCTGCCCTTATCGTCGCCCCCGGATCAGGTCCGGGGCGACGAGGCGTAGGTTGAAGCCGGTTCCTCAAAAACGCTGAGCGGGCGATGTGATTCCCCATACCGGTGCGGCGCGCGAATAGCCCGCAGCCGCCACAGCTTTGCCAAAAACGACACGGATGTTCCGTTGGGCGGCTGTCTCCCGGCCGGATATTGCACCTGACGGAAAGGGGAATGATACGTCATCGTATTGCGAGCCTCTGCGTATCGTATCGCCCACCTTTCCGTTTGGCGCCTACGCAATCCCGCATAAGCTCTGCTGGCCGACACGAACCCGATGCATGATCGGGGCGGCAGAGGGGATGTATCAGCGCGAAAATACGCAAAGATACGCATAATCTAGGAAGGGGCGCCGCGACTTGGGAAGGGAGCGGCAAAAGGGAAGGAAAATAGGACAATGAGAGCATTTCATCACGCCATTCTGGCGGGAGTGAGCGCGTGCGCCCTGGCTACGCCGGCCTTCGCGCAGGATGCCGATGCACCGGAAACGCCGCCGGCAAGCAGCGACGAGATCGTCGTCACCGGCACCCTGATCCGCGGCATCGCGCCCGGTGGGTCGCAGACCATCGGGGTCAGCCAGGAGAAGATCGAGGCCATCGGCGCGGCCACCACGTCCGACATCGTCACGACGATCCCGCAGGCCGGCAGCTTCATGGCGTTCCTGGGCGTTCGCGGCACGTCGAACTTCTCGCTGATGGTCAACCGCCCGACGCTGCGCTACCTCGGCAATACCTCGTCGAGCACGAACTCAACCCTGCTGCTCATCGACGGGCATCGCCTGCCGGGAATGGGCATCCAGCAATCCTCGCCCGACCTCGACGCGATCGCCGCCAGCGCGATCGAGCGGGTCGAGATCGTCACCGACGGCGGCTCCTCGACCTACGGGTCGGACGCGGTCGGCGGCGTGATGAACTTCATCACCCGCAAGCGCTTCGACGGCGTCGAGGTCAAGGCGAGCTACGGCTTCGCCGACAGCTACAACGCCTACAATGCCAGCATCATCGCCGGGCATACCTGGGGCGGGCTTTCGGCCTATGTCACCTACGACTATTCGCGGCACGACGGCCTGCTCGGCCTCGATCGCGACTGGTCGCAGAGCAAGGACTGGGTCAACAACGTCGGGTCGGACCTGTCCTGCGCCGTCGGAAGCGTGCGGGGCACCGTCGGTGGCGTCGCCACGACCTATGCGCTGCCCGGCCTGACGGCGGGTCTCGGCAATCGGTGCGACAACACCGAGCTGGTCTCGCTCTATCAGCCGGAGGTGAAGCACACCGCCTTCGCCAGCCTGGTCTATGACGACGGGGGGCCGGTCAGCGTTTCGCTCAAGGGGTACTACGTCAACCGCAAAAACAATTCGAACGGCGGTCCGCTCCAGGCGAACGGCATCGCCGTTCCCAACACCAGCCCCTATTTCATTCCGCTGGCGAACGGGGCCACCAGCGAATCCTTCTTCTTCAACTTCTCGCCCGTCTTCGGGACCTTCACGCGCAACAATTCGTCGCTGGAATCCTACGGCATCACGCCTTCGGTGAAATGGAACATCGGCGGCGGCTGGCAGCTCAACGCGATGTACAATTTCGGCATCGGCAAGGCGGGCTTCATTGGCGACCTGATCAACACGGCGCCGATCAACACCGCCGCCGCCGCGGGAACCTTCAACCCGGCCAACTTGGCCGCGGCGAGCAACGCCGCCACGCTGGCGGCCGCCCGGGACTGGTATCAATACGGGCGGGGCAAGCATACCATGCACAATGCCCGCCTCGTGCTGGACGGCCCGCTGTTCGCGCTGCCCGGCGGCGACGCCCGTGCGGCGATCGGCGTGGAATACCTCTACGAGAAGATCGAGGCGACCTTCACGCGGGGCGCGACCGCGGCCCAGGTCGCCGCGCTGACCGACCGGGTGGCCAGCCGCAACGTCAAGTCCGTGTTCGGCGAGATCAACCTGCCGATCCTGGGCGAGGGTAGCGGCATCCACAGCCTGTCGGTCACGGCTTCGGGGCGCTACGATCACTACAGCGACTTCGGCGGCACCTTCAATCCGAAGGTCGGCCTGAATTTCGCGCCGGTCGACTGGGTCAAGTTCCGCGCCAACTGGGGCAAGGCGTTCCAGGCGCCGGGTATCTCGACCATCTCGGAAGGAACGGCACCGCTGTTCACCCCGCTGACCATCGCGACGCGGCCTTTCGTCGATCCCACCGTGCCGATCGGCTCCAAGACCTATCTGCTGACCCTGGGCGGGACCAAGCTGCCGCTCGAGCCGCAGAAGGCGACCACCTGGTCGCTGGGCTATGACGTCACCCTGCCGGTGGGCGTGGAACTGGGGCTGACCTACTATCACGTCAATTTCAGCGGGGCGATCGGCATTCCGCCGATCTTCCAGCCGAGCGTGTTCTATCCGCAGTTCCCGGGCAACTACGTCATCTATACCCAGGGTGACGGGGCGATGCAGGCCTATTTCGACAAGCTCGCCGCCGAAGGCGCCTCGAACGCGTCGACGGTCCTGTCGCAATTGCCGAATGGCAATCTCAGCTCCGTCTATGCGATCATGGACAGCCGGACGCAGAACCTGGCGCGGGTCAAGACGAGCGGCCTGGATTTCTATATCCGCGGCCGCAAGGAGACCGGCTTCGGCGGCGTGTTCGGGGAAATCTCGGGCAACTATATCCTGAGCTATCAGCAGCAGTCGAACCCGGGCGTGCCGCTCGTCTCGACGCTGGAGATGGATACGACCAAGCTGCGCATGTCGACCACCTTGGGCGCCGACATCGGGAACCTCCGGGCCCAGGTGACGTGGAACTATTCGCAGGGCTACGACATCGTTCCCACCGCGCTCAACCTGCAACAGAGCCACGTCGGCTCGTTCAACCTGTTCAACCTGTTCTTCCAGTACAAGTTCGCGGGAGAAGGCTGGGCGGAAAAGGACCTGGCGCTCACGCTCAACGTCGACAACCTGTTCGACCAGGACCCGCCGCTGCTGCGCGGCGCGGGCAACTCTATGTTCGGTGCGGCCAACGGCTTCACGATCGGGCGTTTCGTCCGCTTCGGGATCAGCAAGAAGTTCTGATCCTCGGATCGACCACGGATGCGGCCGGAAAGAGACTTCCGGCCGTTTTCGTTTGCTGGAGGGGGTGGGGCTAGGCATGGTCGCGCGCCGGAGGAATGTTCGCCATGCCCTGCCTCGTCGAAGTCGAATGCGCGATCCGGCAGCTCCAGGCGCGTTATGGCGATGCGGTGTGGCGCAAGGATGCGGACGCCTTCGCCGCCTGCTTCGCGCCCGGGGCGGTGTGGCGGATCGCAGGGACGGAACTGGCTGGGGTCGAGGCGATCCGCGCCGGGTTCGTGGCCTTCATGGACATTCTCGACCGTACCTTGATGACCTTCCGGACGCCGATCGTGACCATCGCGGCAGACGGCGCGGTCTCAGCGCGGACCTATGTGACCGAGCAGAACAAGTACCTCGACGGGACGGCGGTCTCGACCATCGGGATTTACTATGAGCGCTTCGCCTGCCTCGACGGCGACTGGCGCTTCGCCTGGCGGCACTGGCAGATGTA
>CALLNA010000104.1 GCA_938005655.1 uncultured Novosphingobium sp. | reverse complement strand
GATCTTCGACCTGGCGCGGCTTTCCGACGGCCCCCGGGTCTTCGCGAGCGGACTGCCGGGCTATCCCGACAACGTCAACCGCGCCTCCGACGGCGGCTACTGGGTGGCGCTGGCCGGCATGCGCAACCCGGTCTTCGACCAGGCGATGCGGCACCCCGGCCTGCGCCGGCGCATGACGCGGCGCGTGCCGCCGACCAACTGGCTGTTCGGCAACCTCAACATCGGCGGCGTGCTTAAGATCGACGGCAGCGGCAAGGTGGTCGACGCGCTGTGGGACGCGCCCGACGGCCCGCTCTACATGATCACCTCGATGCGCGAGCACGAGGGCGCGCTCTATCTCGGCGGCGTCACCAACGACAAGATCGGCCGCCTGAGGCTCGATGGCGCCGACCCAGCATGGCGCGGCCCGGAAAGCTACTGGGGGAGGGCGCGATGATGCCGTTCCTCCGCGGCAGGCGCCGCGAGCCGCCGGCGATGACGCTGGAAGGCGTGCTCGGTCCCAACGGCCGGCTCGACGAAGCGCGCGGCATGAAGGTCGATGCGCCCGACGCCGTCTGTGTGGCGGCGGACCGGCACCTGCTGTTCAGCTCCGGCGCGCGCCTGATGGCGCTCGACGCATGGGGCGGGGAGCCGCGCCCGGTGGCGACGTTCGACGCGCCCGTGACCGCGCTCTGCGCCGGACCCGATGGCCGCCTCGCGATCGGGCTGGCCGGCGGCCGTGCCGCTGTCCTCGACGCGTCGGGACGGCCCGAGGACGGCTGGGCGCTGCCGGCCGGCAGTGTCGCCTCGGTGGTCGACTGCGCCTTCCTGTCCGGCGAGGAGCTGCTGCTTGTCGATTGCGGCTATGGCTCCGGCGACGACCTGCTCGCGCGCGCTGCCTGGGACGACGAGGCGCGCGGCCAGCTCGTGGCGCTCGGCCGGTCCGGGCAGACGCGCTTCGTCGCCTCCGGCCTGCATTGCCCGATGGGCGTCAGTCTCGACGGGCAGGGCGGGATGCTGGTGCCGCTGCTGGAGCGCGCGGGCATCGCCGATGCCTCGGGACGCGTCCGCCAGGGCGGCTATCCGGGTTACCTCGGCCGGCTGCGGAAGACCGCGAACGGCTACGTGCTCGCCTGCCTGTCGCGGCGCGACCCGCTGATCGAGTTCCTGAAGACAGAGCATGCCTTCGTCGCCGAGATGAAGGCCAAGATCGAGCCGCGCCACTGGATCGCGCCGCGCGCCAACCCCGAGTTCAGCCACGACTTTCCCATCGAGCTCGGCGCCACCCGCCTGTTCGGCGAGGTGAAGCCCTGGGCGCCGTCCTTCTCCTACGGGCTGCTGATCGAGCTGGACGCGAGCCTGATGCCGGTCGGCTCGGCGCAGTCGCGGGCGAACGGGCGGCGTCACGCGATCTGCGACGTAGCCGACTGGAACGGCGAGCTGATCGCGGTCAGCAGGGCGAGCGGCGAGATCCTCAACCTCGGAGCCGCGGCATGACCGGGACGACAGCAACGCCGATCGTCAGCCTCGAGAACGCCACCAAGACCTATGGGGGCATCGCCGCGCTGGCGAATGCCAGCTTCGAGCTCTATCCCGGCGAGATCCATGCGCTCGTGGGCGAGAACGGCGCGGGCAAGTCGACGCTGTGCAAGCTGATCGCCGGCGTCACCGCGCCGAGCGAGGGCGTGCTGCGCGTCGACGGCGAGGCGGTCTCCTTCGCCGCACCCAAGGACGCCAGCCTGCGCGGCATCTCGATGGTCTACCAGGAGACCAGCCTGGTGCCGCAGCTCACAGTGGCGCAGAACCTCGTGCTCGGGCGCGAGCGCGCCTTCAACTCGGTGCGCAAGGTGCGCAACGTCGCCCGCCAGGTGCTGCAGCGGCTGAACTTCAAGGTCGACCCCTCGCAGCTCGCCGGCTCGCTCTCGGCCGCCAAGCGGCAGATGGTGGAGATCGCGCGCGCCGTCCTCAACGAGGCGCGCGTCATCATCCTCGACGAGCCGACCGCGGCGCTGACGCCGGAGGAGACCGACCATCTCTTCGACCTGATGAGGTCGCTCCAGCGCAGCGGCGTGGCGATGATCTTCATCAGCCACGCGCTGGAGGAGGCGCTGACCCATGCCGACCGTATCTCCGTACTGCGCAACGGGAAGATGATGGTGACCGGCCCGGCCGCCGAATTCGACCGCGCGCGGCTGATCCGCCACATGATCGGCGAGGAGCTGGACGAGCAGGCAGCTCCGGCCGCGGCGCGCGCGCCGCGCTCGGCCCTGCCGGTGCTGCGGGTGGAGAACATCCGCATGGGCTCGATGGTCAACAACATGTCGTTTTCGATCTTCCCGGGCGAGATCACCGGCATCGCCGGGCTGATCGGCTCCGGCCGCAGCGAGGTGGCCAAGGTGATCATGGGCCACACCAAGCGCAACTTCGGCGGCGGCCGCATCTGGCTCGACGGGCGCGAGGTGCGCTACGCGATCCCCGCCGGCGCGGTCGCCGACGGCATCGCCTATGTCAGCGAGGACCGCAAGCTCGACGGCTTCTTCGAGACGCTCGGCGTGGCGGACAATGTCGGGTTGGGCTGGCTGGCGAAGTTCGGCCGCCGCACGCTGCTCGCGCCGCTCGGCCGCATGCGCGCCATCGCGCGCGAATGGGAGGAGCGGCTGGCGATCCGCGGCATCGGCTCCAGCCAGCCGGTGCTGCATCTCTCGGGCGGCAACCAGCAGAAGGTGGTCATCGCCAAGTCGCTGGTGCAGCAGCCGCGCCTCGTCATCTTCGACGAGCCGACGCGCGGCGTCGACGTCGGCGCCATCGCCGAGATCCGCCAGATCATCCGCGGCATCGCCGACAGCGGCGCGGGCGTCATGCTGATCTCGTCATACCTGCCCGAGATCCTGGAGATGTCGGACCGCATCCTCGTCGCCAAGAGCGGCACGATCGTCGCCGAGTTCTCCCGCGCGGAGGCGAGCGCGACCAAGATCCTGCACGCGGCCGTCCACTAGGTCCGGGAAGGGCGGGGCCGGGCGGGCTGGCGCTGCCCCGTGCCGGCCACCCGCGCCCACGCCGCATTCAGCAGCGCCGGGTCGAATTCCGGCCGCGCGCCGATCGCGACAAGCTCCGACAGGTCGAACGCCTTGCCTGTCTCCTCGACGGCCAGCTCCGGGCCGACCTTGTGCAGGACGATCGACCCGCCGTCGGTCAAGTTGAGGCGGCCCTTGAGCCGGTAGGCATGAAGCGATGCGTCGCGGGCGAAGCCGATGAGGCGGTCCCGGTCGACCGGGTTCCTGCCGCGCCAGCTCCAGCTCTCGAACGGCAGGAAGTGGAAGCCGAGCGGGCCGACGGCAGGGCCGCGCTCCGACCTCGGCCCAGCCGCGAGGATCCGCCAGGCATCCGCCCAGCCCTTTTCGAGCGGCGC
>CALLNA010000103.1 GCA_938005655.1 uncultured Novosphingobium sp. | reverse complement strand
GCCCCGGTCCGGCCGTCCAGCGCGACGATCGAATCGACGAACAGGTTGTCGCCCCGGCCCTGGCTGCGCAGCTTGTGGTTCCACGGATAGGGGCTGCCGACGCCGATATAGACCGTGTCGATCTCGGGATCGTAGGCGATCGAGTTCCACACGTCGCCGCCGCCGCCGTATTTCCACCACTCGCCCGACCAGGTCTTCGCGGCCATTTCCATCGCCGGGTTCTCGAAGCCCTTGGCCGGGTCGCCGGGCACGGTGAAGAACCGCCAAAGCTGCCTACCGCTCTCCGCGTCGTAGGCCGTGACATAGCCGCGGCTGATCCCGTTCGAGCCGCCGAAGCCGATCAGCACCCGCCCGGCGAAGACGCGCGGGGCGCCGCTGATATAGGCGGCCATGGCGGGATCGAAGGGCTGGACGCTCCACGCCGGCTTGCCCGACTTGGCATCGAGCGCGATCAGCCGGCCGTCCTGGGTGCCGACATAGACCTTGCCCCGCCACCAGGCCACGCCGCGCACGCCCCAGCCGGTCCGCAGGTTGAGCCCGCCGCGCGCGCCGACCTCTGGGTCGTACTGCCAGAGCAGCTTGCCGCTGGCCGCGTCGACCGCATGGACCACGCTGAGCCCGGTCGCGAAGTAGAGCACCCCGTCGACCGCAATCGGCTGGGTCGCCGTATTGCCGAGCGGCAGGTCCATCGCCCAGGCGAGCCCGAGTCCGGCGGCGTTGCCCTGGTCGATCTCGGCGAGCGGGCTGAAATGCTGTTGGCCGAAGGTCCGGCCATAGCCCGCCCAGTCCGCCCCGTCGCTGGCGTCGAGCAGCCGGGCGGCGGCATCGCCCGCCACGCGCTGGCACCCGCCGAGCGCGAGCACGCCCAGCACCAGCAGCACCAGGCCCATCGTCGGCCGGCGGATCGAGCGCAACATCATAGACCTCTCCCGTAATCGCCGACCTATTCGCCGGGCCGCGCGCGCTGGCAAGGGCCCCGGCGAGGCGACCGTTGCACAAGAGCCGCACTTTCGGAACTAATGTTCCGGCTTCCGATATAAGACATGACGGATCATAGCCCGCTGCTTAAACCATGCGACGAGAATACATCATGCGTTCGCAGACCCCGGAAAACCACTGGGGCAAAGGGAGGCCACATGACGAAAACCGCGAATTTCCTCACCGCCGCATCGCTGATCGGCCTGGCCGCCACGGCCCTCGCCATGCCGACGAGCGCCTTCGCGCAGGATGCCTCGGCCAGCAACGGCAACGACAGCGCCGAGATCGTCGTTACCGCCCAGCGGCGCGAGGAGCGCTCGGTCGACGTGCCGATCACCGTTGCGACGCTCAGCGCGGATACCCTGACCACCGCCAACGTCCGCGAGCTGGCCGACATCTCCAAGATCACGCCGGGCCTGCGCTTCGACAACGCCGGGGCCTTCTTCCAGCCGACGATCCGCGGCATCGGCACGGCGGTCACGACCTCGGGCGGCGGCGGCAACGTCGGCATCTACGTCGACGGCTTCTATTCGCCCAACCCGCTCGCGACCAACGCGCAGTTGCTGAACGTGACCAGCATCCAGGTGCTGAAAGGCCCGCAGGGCACCCTGTTCGGCCGCAATACGACCGGCGGCGCGATCCTGATCCAGTCGGCCGATCCGAGCACCGAGACGAGCGGCCAGGTCAAGCTCTCCTACGGCCGCTACAACGAGTTCCGCGCCCAGGCCTATGCCACCTACGGCGTGAGCGAGAACGTCGCGATGGACATCGAGGGCCTCTATTCGCGCGGCAACGGCTGGCAGCACGACATCAGCAACGGCGGCCGCCGGGTCGGCGACTACGAGAACTGGTCGGTGCGCCTCGGCCTCAAGGCGCAGCTCAGCGACAACGTCTCGGTCCTGATCCGCTACCAGCACGCCGAGAGCGACGATCCGCGGCCGCTGCTCGCGGCAACCTACTACAATCCCAACCCGCAAGGCCTGGACACCATCGTCTCCGGCGCGCCGCAATCCTATTTCCCCGGGCCGGGACAGGTGACGTTCGATCCCGATCAGGTCGCCTCGGGCACCGATCCGGAATTCTATCGGTCGCACAGCGACGTGATCCAGGGGACGATCAAGGCCGACCTCGGTTTCGCGAACCTGACGTCCTACACCCAGTGGCGCAAGGAAACGGTCGATTCCTCGCAGGAACTCGACTATAGCGGCTACGACGTCTTCCAGCTCGGTCTGCCGAACTTCAACGAGACGGTCAGCCAGGAATTCCTGCTGACGTCCAAGCCCGGCCCCAAGCTGCAATGGACCGCGGGCCTGTTCTACTTCCAGAACCGCGATACCTACGTGACATACGTCGACAACCTGCCGCTGTACGGGTTCAACAACAGCCGCACGCGCCAGGGCGGCTCCAGCACCCTGACCAAGAGCTACGCGGCCTTCGCGGATGCGACCTATGAGCTGAGCCCGCAGTGGTTCCTCACCGCAGGCATCCGCTACGCGCACGACGTGGTCGACGACGCCTATTACAACAACAGCATCTTCGCGGGCGGCGATGGGGTCAGCAGGACCTATGTCTCGCCGATTTCCAGCGATACCTTCACCCCGCGCGCCGTGATCCGGTTCAAGCCGAACGATCGGTCGAGCATCTATGCGTCGTACACGCGCGGCTACAAGGCGGCGGTCATCGACGTCGGCGGCTCGTGCCAGAACGCAGTCAACTTGCCGTCGCCCAGCAACCCGACCGGCGCGGGCTTCGTCTGCAACAACGTCCAGCCGGAAAAGGTCGACGCGTTCGAGATCGGCTACAAGTACGACGACCGCGCCCTCTCGCTCGAACTGTCGGCCTTCTACTACAACTACAAGAACCTCCAGGTCTCGTACTTCCTCTCGGGCCAAGCATCGATCATCAACGCCGCCAAATCGCATATCTACGGCATCGACGGACAGGTCCGTTACCGCTTCAACAATCACTTCGAACTCAGCGCGGGCGCGGCCTGGACCCATGCGCGCTACGTCCAGTTCGACGGCGCGCCGATCTATTACTCCTGCGTGGGCGCTCCGGCGGGATCGTGCGGGCCGCTCGACTCGTTCTACGTCGACATCAGCCAGACGCTGCGCGACGTGACCATGCAGCGCACGCCCGAGTTCACCGGGAACATCGCCGCGCGCTATACCACCGACCTCGGCGGCGGGAAATTCGTCCTGTCGGGCAACCTGTTCTACAGCTCGAAATTCTATGCCGGTCCCTCCGGCATCCAGTTCCCGCAGAAGGGCTACGAGACCCTCTCGCTCCGCGCCGAATGGACCGATCCCTCGGATCGCTACACCATCGGCCTGTGGGGCGACAACGTGACCAACAGCCGCTACCGGACCCAGGTCCAGTACGCCAACAACGGCATCGGCGCGAACTGGAGCAAGCCGACCACCTTCGGCGTGGACCTCAGCGCCCGGTTCTGACCGCTTGGGCCAGGGGGAGAAGGCCGCGGGGAGCTTGCTCCTCGCGGCCTTTGCCGTGCCGGTGCCCCTTGGCCCGGAGGGATCGGGCCGCTAGGGACCACCCATCATTCCCGGCGCGGCGATTCCGCCGCGCCCTGCCAAGCTGACGAGCCAGAACCATGACCAAGCCCAAAAGCGCCCTCGAAGGTATCCGCGTCATCGACATGAGCCGCGTCTTCGCGGCGCCCGTGGGGGCCCAGATCCTCGGCGATCTCGGCGCCGACGTGATCAAGGTCGAGCGGCCCGGCGTGGGCGACGACGGGCGCGGCTATGGCCTGGCCTGGGTCAAGGGCAAGGAGGGCGGCGTCGACCCGCGTCATTCGAGCTTCTTCACCGTCTCCAACCGCAACAAGCGCTCGATCACGCTCAACCACTCAAAGCCCGAGGGGCAGGAGGTCATCCGCAAGCTGGTCGAGACGGCGGACGTGCTGATCGAGAACTACAAGGTCGGCGACCTCAAGCGCTTCAGGCTCGACTACGAGAGCCTGAAGGCGATCAATCCGCGGCTGATCTACTGCTCGGTCACGGGCTTCGGCCAGACCGGGCCGATGGCCGCCCTGCCCGGCTATGACGGGCTGTTCCAGGCGACCGGCGGGATGATGGCCGTGACCGGCATCCCCGAGGGCCGCCCCGGCGCCGGGCCGCTCAAGGCCGGGCCGAGCCTGGTCGACTTCATCACCGGCCACAACACCGCCCTGGCGATCATGGGTGCGCTGATGTACCGCGAGCGGACCGGCGAGGGGCAATATATCGATATCGCCCTGCTCGACACCTCGGTCGCCATGGTCAGCCACATCATGCAGGACTACCTGATCAGCGGCGAGGCCCCGCCGCGGCTCGGCAACGGCGGCAACGGCGGCGGCCCGGCCGACCTCATGCATTGCAGCGACGGCATCGTCTACCTGACCGCCGGCACCGACGAACACTGGCGCCGCCTGACCGTGGTGATGCAGCAGGAGGAGCTGTTCGAGGACCCGCGCTTCGATTCCAACCTCAAGCGCGGGAAGACCGCCCGCGCCGAGCTGATGGACATCATCAACGCCTGGTCCGGCCAGCACACCGTCGCCGAGATCATGGGCCTGCTCGACGAGGCGGGCATCCCCTCGGCCAAGTACAACGAGCTGCCCGAGGTCTGGGAGGACGTCCAGGTCCAGCACCGCAAGCTGCGCGCGACGACGCCCCACGCCTATGCCGAGGCCGGCTCGGTCGACCTGATCCAGAGCCCGCTGGCGCAGATGTCGGCCAGCCCGGCGACGATCCGCCGCGCGCCGCCGATCCTGGGCGAGCACACCGACGAGGTGCTGCACGAGCTGGGCTACGGCGATGAACAAATCGCCGCGCTGCGCGAGGCCAAGATCGTCTGACCTGATCCGCCCCGCCTTCGCCCGATGACCCCGCCCGGCCCGCCCCCGCCGCCGCCGATCCCGCCGCTGGGACGCCTGCCGGGACTGGACCTGCTGCGCGGCGTCGCGGCGCTCTGCGTCGTCGGGCTGCACCTCGAATGGATCTACGGGCTCCAGCCGCGCTACTTCGCCCAGGCCTATCTCGCGGTCGACCTGTTCTTCATGCTGAGCGGCTACGTGATGGCGCGGACCTACGAGCCGCGCTTCGCCCGGGGCCTCGGCGGATCGGGCTTCCTCGTCGCGCGCTACCGGCGGCTCTGGCCGGTCATGGCGGTCGGCTCGCTGATCGGTCTGCCCAAGCTGATCGTCGAGCTGCGCGATCCGGCGGCGATCCTGTTCGGGGGCGGGCTCAACCTCCTGCTCCTGCCGCTGCCGATGGCGGGCCTGGCCTTCCCGCTCAACATCCCGGCCTGGTCGATCTTCTTCGAGCTGATCGCCAACCTGCTCCACGCGCTGGTCCTGTGGCGGCTCGGCGGGCGGACCCTGCTGGCGCTGATCGCGGCCATGCTCCCGCTGATGGTCTGGCTCGGCCTGCGCTACGCCACGCTCGACGTCGGCGCCCATAGCGAGGACTTCCTCCCCGCCCTGCCCCGGACCATGCTGAGCTACCTGATCGGCATGGCCCTGTGGCGCTGGTGGCGCGACGAGCCGAGGCTGCGCGTTCCGCCGCTGCTCGCCTTCGTGGCCATGCCGGCGATCTTCATCGGGACCGCGCTGCTCGGCCTGTCCGACTGGCGGATCGACCTCGCCTTCATCGTCATCGCCTGCCCGCTGATGCTCGCGGGCGGGCTGCGCTACCGGGCGACCACGGGCATCCTGCCGCTGGCCGCCGGAGCGCTCGGCGCGCTGTCCTTCCCGCTCTATGCCGTGCATATGCCGGTGATCCAGGGCATGGCCATGCTGCTCGGCTACGGCTGGCTCGCCGCCGGCATCGCGGCGCTGGCGGCGGGCATCGCCCTGACGCTGGCGGCCGAGGCGGTGACGCGGCATCGCAGGCGACACAGGAGAAAGGCGACGGCATGAGCGACGCGGTACTCTATTCCCCGGCCGAGGACGGCGTGGTCGTCCTGACGCTGAACCGGCCCGAGACGCGCAACCCGATCACCGACGCCGGGACGATCGCCGCGGTCCTCGCCGCGCTGGAGCGGCTGGAGGCCGATCCCGAGGCGCGGGTCGCGATCCTGACCGGCGCGGGCAAGGGCTTCTCCTCGGGCGGGAACATCCACGAGATGAAGCCCGGCGGGAACCTCAACGCCGGTTCGCCGGTCCGGTCGCGGCGCAACTACAAGATCGGGGTCCAGCGCCTGCCGCTGGCCTTCGCCGCGCTGGAAATCCCGGTGATCGCGGCGGTCAACGGCGCGGCGATCGGCGCGGGGCTCGACATCGCCTGCATGTGCGACCTGCGGATCGCGGCGGAGAGCGCCCGCTTCGCAGAAAGCTTCGTCAAGCTCGGCCTGGTCTCGGGCGACGGCGGGGCCTGGCTGCTGCCGCGCGTGGTCGGCTTCTCCAAGGCGGCCGAGATGGCCCTGACCGGCGACACGATCGACGCGCGCGAGGCCCTGGCCTGCGGCCTCGTCTCGAAGGTCGTGCCCGATGCGGAGCTGATGGACGCCGCCCAGGCGCTGGCCGCGCGGATCGCCGCCAACCCGACCCATGCCGTGCGGATGACCAAGCGGATGCTGTGGGAAGGCCAGCGGGTCGACCTCGCCTCGCTGCTGGAAATGGCGGCGCCGATGCAGGCGATCGCCCATACCACCGCCGACCATGCCGAAGCCGTCGCCGCCTTCCTCGAGAAGCGCGCGCCGCGGTTCCGGGGCGGCTGACCCTTCCAGGCAAAGGAGCCCGACGATGACGCAGCATCCTTCCATAGGCGGCATTCCGCTGGTCTTCGGCGGCAACGTCTTCGGCTGGACGGTCGATCGCGACAAGAGCTTCGCACTGCTCGACACGTTCTTCGAGGCCGGCGGGCGGATGATCGACACGGCCGAGAGCTATTCGTCCTGGGTCCCCGGCAACCGGGGCGGCGAGTCCGAGACGATCATCGGCGAATGGCAGGAGAGCCGCGGGGTCCGCAAGGAGGTGCTGATCGGCACCAAGACCGGCATGGGCGGCCCGCCCGGCGCGCTCCGGCCGGAGGCGGTCGCCAAGGCGCTGGACGCCTCGCTCGACCGGCTGCGGACCGACTACGTCGATCTCTACTACGCCCACCGCGACGACCCGGCGACGCCGCTGGACGAGGTGGCCGCAGGCTACGACGCGCTGGTCAAGGCGGGCCAGGCGC
>CALLNA010000102.1 GCA_938005655.1 uncultured Novosphingobium sp. | reverse complement strand
CCCACATCGCCGCCGCCGAGCCGCGCCGGGCCTTCGCCCGCCTCGCCGCGCGGTTCTTCACCCCGGTTCCCGAGACCATCGTCGCCGTCACCGGCACCAACGGCAAGACCTCGACCGTCGAGATGACCCGCCAGCTCTGGCGCATGGCCGGGCAGAGCGCCGCCTCGATCGGCACGCTCGGCGTGACCACGCCCGACGAGACGGTCGTCACCGGGCTGACCACGCCCGACATCGTCACCTTCCTCGCCAACATGGCCGGCCTCGCCCGCGAGGGCGTGACCCACGTCGCCTATGAGGCCTCGAGCCACGGCCTAGACCAGTTCCGCAACGAGGGGCTGCGCGTCGCGGCCGGGGCCTTCACCAACCTCTCGCGCGATCACCTCGATTACCACGCGACGATGGAGGACTACTTCGCCGCCAAGATGCGGCTGTTCGACGAGGTTGTCGCGCCCGACGGCGCGGCGGTCGTCTGGGCCGACGATCCATGGTCGGGCCAGGCTGCCGAGCGGGCGTCTGAACGGGGTCTCCGCCTGCTCACCGTGGGCGGGAAGGGGGAGTTCATCCGCCTTCTCGCCCGCGTCCCCACCGCGCTCGGCCAGGTGCTGGAGCTGGAGGTCGCGGGGCAGGCCCGCAAGGTCGAGCTGCCGCTGATCGGGGCCTATCAGGCCGCCAATGCGCTGGTCGCCGCCGGGCTGGTGATCGGCGCGGGCGGCGATGCCGGCCGCGCCCTGGGCGATCTTTCGCGGTTGCAGCCGGTCCGCGGCCGGCTGGAGCGCGCCGCGATCACCCGGACCGGCGCGCCGGTCTATGTCGACTACGCCCATACCCCCGACGCGCTCGAAGCCGCCATCGCCGCGCTGCGCCCCCATGCGGGAAGCGCCGGGGGCGACAAGGGCCGGGTGATCGTCGTCTTCGGCGCGGGCGGCGACCGCGACCAGGGCAAGCGCCCGGAGATGGGCCGCGTCGTTTCCGCCCATGCCGACGTGGCGATCGTCACCGACGACAACCCGCGCGGCGAGGACCCGGCCACGATCCGCGCCCAGGTGCTGGCCGGGGCGCCCGGCGCGCGCGAGATCGGCGACCGGCGCGAGGCGATCGCGGCGGCCATCGCCGAAGCCGGGCGGGGGGACATCGTCCTCCTCGCCGGCAAGGGACACGAGCAGGGGCAGGTCGTCGGACGCGGGGAGGCGGCGCGCGTGCTGCCGTTCGACGACGTTACGGTTGCGAGGGAGAGTGCAGGATAATGGCGAGTTCACCGATCATCCCATGGCCCGTCGAGCCCGAGGACGCGCTGCCGCTCGCGCTGTGGGATGCGGCCGCCATCGCCGCAGCGGTCGGCGGCGTCGCCAGCGGTGATTTCCAGGTCTCCGGCGTCGAGATCGACAGCCGCGACGTGATCGCGGGCGACCTGTTCTTCGCGCTCAAGGGCGAGGCGACCGATGGCCACCGCTTCCTCGACGGAGCCTTCGCCAGGGGCGCGGCGGCGGCGGTCGTGGACCGCCCGATCGACCGCCCCCACGTGCTGGTGAAGGATACCTCAAGGGCACTTGAGCTTCTTGGAAAAGCCTCTCGTGACAGGGCCTTGGGCAAGATTATTGGCGTGACGGGCTCGGTCGGCAAGACCGGGGTCAAGGAGGCGCTGTTCGCCGCGCTCGATCGTTCCAGCCGGGGTCTCGCCCACCGTTCGGTCAAGAGCTACAACAACCATGTCGGCGTGCCGCTGAGCCTGTCGCGGATGCCCGCGCGGAGCAAGTTCGGCATTTTCGAGATGGGCATGAACCACGCGGGCGAGATCGCCGCCCTGACCGCGCAGGTCCGTCCGCACGTCGCCGTCATCACCACGATCGCCCCGGCCCACATCGAGAACCTCGGCAGCGAGGAGGCGATCGCGGAGGCCAAGGCGGAAATCTTCGGGGGGCTCGAGCCCGGCGGTGTCGCGATCATTCCAGCAGACAGCCCCCACTTCGCGCGGCTGAAGGAGGCGGCACAGCGTCATGCAGGCGCGGTCGTCTCCTTCGGCCGCGCTGCCCATGCCGATGTCCGCCTGCTCGACGCCGTGACGGCGCCGGGCGGCGGCTCGCTGGTCACGGCCGAGATGCGCGATCCGGTCCGGGGCGACCGGCGCCTGTGCTACACCATCGACGCGCTCGGCGAGCACTGGGTGACGAACTCGCTCGCGGTCATGGCCGCGGTCCGCGCGGTCGGCGGCGACCTCGGCGCGGCGGGCCTCGCGCTCGCCGAGATGGAGGGCCTCGCCGGACGCGGGGCGCGGGTCGAGATTCCGGCGAAGGGGGGCAAGGCTCTTCTCATCGACGAAAGCTACAACGCCAACCCCGCCTCGATGCGCGCGACCCTGGCCCAGCTCGGCCAGACCCGCGCCGCCCGGCGGATCGTGGTCCTGGGCGCGATGAAGGAGCTGGGCGACTTCGCGCCGGGCCTTCACGCGGCCCTCGCCGAGCCGATCGCGGCGGCCGGCGTCGACTATGCGGTGCTGGTCGGCGACGAGATGCAGGCCCTGGCCGACGAACTGGGGAAATCGGGCGCCGCCACGCTTGGCAAAGCCATTCCCTTCGCTCATTGCCGGACGCCTGCCGAGGCGCAAGCCGCGCTGGCGGAATTCGGCGTGGAGAACGGCGACGCGATCCTCGTCAAGGGATCGAACTCGGTGGGACTCGGCAGCCTCGTCGCAGTCCTGACCGGGAAGTAGGGTAAGGACCTAGATGCTCTATCTGCTCGCCGAGTGGTTCAACTTTCCCGGCCTGGCCAACCTTATCCGCTATCAGTCCTTCCGCGCCGGCGCGGCGCTGACCACGGCGCTGGTGGTCGGCCTGATCATCGGGCCGCGGTTCATCAACATGCTCCGCGTCCGCCAGGGCAAGGGCCAGCCGATCCGCGAGGACGGGCCGCAGACCCACCTCGCCAAGCGCGGTACGCCGACCATGGGCGGGCTGATGATCCTGATCTCGCTGGTCGTGGGCATGCTGCTGTGGATGGACCTGACCAACCCCTTCGTCTGGGCCTGCCTCGCGGTCACGCTCGGCTTCGGCGCGATCGGCTTCCTCGACGACTACGACAAGGTGACGAAGCGCAGCCACAAGGGCGTCCCCGGCCGGGTCCGGCTGTTGCTGGAATTTGCCGTGGCCGGGGTCGCGGCCTGGATCATCGTCAGCCAGATCAGCACCAACCTCTACGTGCCGTTCCTCTCGGGCCGGTACATCCCGCTGGGGCCGTTCTACTACGTCTTCGCCGCCGTGGTGATGGTCGGCGCGGGCAACGCGGTGAACCTGACCGACGGGCTCGACGGACTGGCGACCATGCCGGTGATCATCGCCGCCGGGACCTTCGCGATCATCGCCTACCTCGCTGGCCGCGTCGACTATGCCCACTACCTCGGCATCCCGCACGTGCCGCGCGCGGGCGAGCTGGCCATCCTCTGCGCGGGGATCGTCGGGGCCTGCCTCGCCTTCCTGTGGTTCAACGCGCCGCCCGCGGCGGTGTTCATGGGCGATACCGGCAGCCTCGCGCTCGGCGGGGCGCTTGGCGCGATCGCGGTCGCGGCCCATCACGAGATCGTGCTCGCCGTGGTCGGCGGGCTGTTCGTGCTGGAGGCCGCCTCGGTCATCATCCAGGTCTTCTGGTTCAAGCGGACCGGGCGGCGCATCTTCCGCATGGCGCCGATCCACCACCATTTCGAGCAGAAGGGCTGGGCGGAATCGACCGTCGTGGTCCGCTTCTGGATCGTCTCGATCATCCTCGCGGTGATCGGCCTCTCCACCCTGAAGCTGCGATAGGCGGCGGATGATCGTCTCCTCCGCCTTCGCCGGAAAACGCTACGCGGTCCTCGGCCTCGCCCGTTCGGGCCTGGCCGCGGTCGAGACGCTGCTGGCGAGCGGGGCGCAGGTGACCGCCTGGGACAACCGCGAGGAGCCGCGCAATGCGCTCGCCGGGCGGGTCGAGCTGGCCGATCCGCTGGCGATCGATCTCGCCGGCTTCGCCGGGGTCGTGGTCTCGCCCGGGGTGCCGCTCAACCGCCACCCGATCACGGAGCACGCGGCCCAGGCCGGGGTGCCGGTGATCGGCGACATCGAGCTGTTCTCCGCCGCGCGCGGCGACCTGCCTGCGCATCGCGTCGTCGGGATCACCGGGACCAACGGCAAGTCGACCACGACCGCGCTGGTCCACCACCTGCTCCGCAACGCGGCCGTGCCGGTGCGGATGGGCGGCAACATCGGCCTGCCGATCCTCGGCCAGGAGCCGCTGTCGGCCGGTGGCGTCTATGTCCTGGAGCTGTCGAGCTACCAGATCGACCTGACCCATGGCCTTGAATGCGACGTCGCGGCGCTGACCAACATCACCCCCGATCACCTCGACCGCTACGAGGACTTCGCCGCCTATGCCGCCTCGAAGCAGCGGCTGTTCACCATGCAGCGGCCCGACCAGTACGCCGTCTTCGGCATGGGCGACGCCGAGACCGCGAGCATCGCCAACCACGAGCTGGCGCGGCGCTCGGCCCAGTTCGTCCGCGTCGTGAACGGCGGGGACCTCGCTCCGCTCCAGCCCGACTGGCCCTCGCTCCAGGGGCCGCACAACCTCCAGAACGCGGCGGTCGCCGTCGCCATCGTCTCCGCCCTCGGGCTGAGCGAGGGCCAGTGGCGCCCGGCGCTCGCCACCTTCCGCGGCCTGCCGCACCGCATGGAGCGCGTCGCGGAGGTGAACGGCGTCCTGTTCATCAACGACAGCAAGGCGACCAATCCCGCCTCGGCCGCGCCCGCGCTGGCCGCCTTCCCGCCGAAGCCCGACAAGCGCATCCACTGGATCGTCGGCGGCCTGCCCAAGGGCGAGGACCTCGACGAGTGCGCGCCCTGGTTCGGCAACGTCGCCGCCGCCTACACCATCGGCGACGCCGGCCCGCGCTTCGCCGACCTGCTCGAGCCCCACATGCCCGTCCGCCGCAGCGAGATGATGATCGAGGCGGTGCGCCAGGCGATCGCCGCGGCCCGGCCCGGCGACATCATCATGCTATCGCCCGCTTGCGCGAGTTTCGACCAATTCCGCGACTACGAAGCCCGCGGCGACACCTTCCGCCAGATCGTCGAGGCCCTGACCGAGGAATCGGCTCCCGAAGAACCCGCGCCCGAGGGGACCGCCTGATGGCCAGCAACCCGCCCTACGTCCCCGGATCGATCCGCCCCGCCACCGGCACCAGCCTGCAACTGCGCCGCGGCCGCCGCGCTGAGTTCGGCGTCTGGTGGCGCGAGATCGACCGGGTGCTGCTCGCCCTGGTCCTGACGCTGATGGCGATCGGCACGGTCGCCGTCGCCGCCGCCTCGCCGGCCAGCGCCCGCCGGCTCTCGACCGCGGCGGTCAAGCTCGACGACCTGCACTTCTTCGTGCTCCACGTGCGCTGGCAGATCCTCGGCCTGATCACGATGATCGGCGCCTCGTTCCTGCCCAAGGACCTTGCCCGCCGTGCCGGCATCCTGCTCGGCTCGGCCATGCTCGTCGCGCTGCTCCTGGTGCCCGTGATCGGGACCGAGGTGAACGGCGCGCGGCGCTGGCTCAACCTCGGCATCTCGCTCCAGCCGTCGGAGTTCCTCAAGCCGGCCTTCGCCATCGGCCTCGCCTGGATCCTCTCGTGGCGGGTGCGCGATCCCAAGCTGCCGGTCGTCGCCGTGACGACCGGGGTGATGGGCCTCGTCGCCGTCCTGCTGATGGCCCAGCCGGACTTCGGCTCGACGATCCTGTTTGCCGGGGTGTGGTTCGTGCTCGTCCTGCTCTCCGGCCTGCCGGTCAAGCGCATCGCCGCCGCCGGGGCCGCGGGCCTGGTCGGGATTGCGGCGGCCTACATGTTCTACGAGAACGCCCGCCACCGCATCGACGCCTTCCTCGGCGGCGGCACCGCCTTCGACCAGGTCGACCTCGCCGAGCGGACCCTGCTCTCGGGCGGCTGGACCGGGACCGGGCTGTGGCTCGGCACCCGCAAGCTCGGCCTGCCCGAGGCCCATACCGACTATATCTTCTCGGTGATCGGCGAGGAGTTCGGGCTGCTGGTCTGCGCCGTGGTCGTGCTGGTCTATCTCGCCCTCATCATGCGCGTCCTGCTACGCCTGGTCGATGAGGACGACCTGTTCACCGTGCTCGCCGCGACCGGGCTCGTCGCCCAGCTCGGCGGGCAGGCCTTCATCAACATCCTGGTCAACCTCCAGCTCTTTCCCTCGAAGGGCATGACCCTGCCGCTGATCTCCTACGGCGGCTCCTCGACCATCGCGCTGTGCCTCGGCGTCGGCTTCCTGCTGGCGATCACCCGGCGGAACCCGTTCATCAAGCGCGATCCCTTCACCCTGCGCGAGCTGGAGGCGCTGAAATGAGCGCGGTAAGCCGCCACTACGTCCTCGCTGCGGGCGGCACCGGGGGGCACCTGATCCCGGCCTTCGCCCTAGCGGTGGAGCTGGAGAAGCGGGGCCACCATGTCGCGCTCATCACCGATGCCCGCGGTGCGCAGATCCCCGGCAAGCCCGAGACGCTGACCGCCCACATCCTTCCCGCCGGGCGCTTCCAGGGGCGGAACCCGCTGTCGTGGATCAAGGCCGGCAAGGCGATCCTCGAAGGGCGGCGGATGGCGCTGCGGCTGTTCGACAGCTTCCAGCCGAGCGCCGTGGTCGGCTTCGGCGGCTATCCGGCGCTGCCCGCGCTGCCCGCCGCGACCGCGGCGAAGATCCCGACCGTGATCCATGAGCAGAACGCCGTGCTCGGGCGGGTCAACCGCCTGCTGGCCGGC
>CALLNA010000101.1 GCA_938005655.1 uncultured Novosphingobium sp. | reverse complement strand
GGGGGCCGCGGCGGTGATCCGCAGAGCCTCGGCCGACTGGCTGAGCGAGCCGATCTCGTCGATCTCGTCGTCGTCCTCGGGCAGGACGCGCTGAAGCGACGTGACCAGGGTCTCCTTGAGGTTGGCCGGGCGCACGGTCTCGTCCGCGATCTCGCGCAGGGCGACCACGGGGTTTTTGTCGCGATCGCGGTCGACGGTGAGCTCGGCGCCGCCCGAAATCTCGCGCGCGCGCTGCGCGGCGAGCAGGACGAGGTCGAAGCGATTCGGGATCTTGTCGACGCAATCTTCAACGGTAACGCGCGCCATAGGAACTCCAGTGGGTGCTGGCCGGTAAGCTGGAACGGCTGGGAAAGACCGGCAGCTAGGGACAGGGGCGCAAAAAGTCAAGAAAACCGCTTGTCGCCCGCCGGTCCGGCAAAGATAACCGGGGCAAACGAAACGCGGGAGAGGTCATGGGTGGCGACGGGCTGGCTGGGCACGAGGGGCTGGAAGCCGGGCGCAAGGTGGAGCGTAAGACGGAGCGTGGGCCAGAGCAGGGGCCAGAGCAGAGGGCGGCGCGAGAACCGGAGCAAGGTCCGGGCGAGTTCCGGCGGCATTGGCGCCCGCTGCTGGCCGCCTCGCTCGGCATGGGCTCGGCCTTGTCGCTCAACACCTATATCCTCTCGATCTTCGCGCCCTACCTGATCGAGGAATTCGGCTGGAGCCGCTCGCAATGGGCCATGCTCGGCCTGGTGCAGATGGCGGTGATGGTCTCGATCCCGATCGCCGGGCGGCTGACCGACCTCTACGGCGTGCGCCGCGTCGCCGCGGTCGGCGCCTTCAGCTATCCGCTGTTCCTGCTGGCCATCGCCGGGATGAACGGCAGCATCGGGCTCTACCTGGCGATCTACATCGCCCAGACCCTGATCTGCTCGACGACCACGGCGACGGTCTATTCGCGCGTGGTCGCCGCCGCCTTCAAGGTCCACCGCGGACTCGCCCTCGGCGTGACCGGCAGCGCCCCGCCGCTGATGGGCGCCCTGCTCAGCCCGTTGATGTCAGCCTTCGTCGCGAGCCACGGCTGGCGCGCGGGCTACGTGACCGTCGCCGTGATCTGCGCGCTCTGCGCTGTGGCGACCTTCGCCCTGCTGGGATCGCGCGACGCGGCCCGCTATGCCCAGGCCGGGCCGGCGGCGGCCCGGCGCTCGCCCGGCGACTATCGGGCGATCCTCACCATGCCCGTGTTCTGGATCATGTTCGTCGCCCTGTTCCTGGCCAACCTGCCGTTCTCGCTCGCCGCCTCGCAACTCAAGCTGGTGGTGCTCGACCAGGGCCTGTCCGACGCGACCGCCGCCTCGATGGTCTCGGCCTTCGCCATCGCCTCGATCCTCGGCCGGGTCTTCTCGGGCATCGCGCTCGACCGGCTGCCGTCGCACCTGGTCGCGGCGGTCAGCTTCGCCCTGCCCGTGGTCGGCCTGCTGCTGCTCGCCTCGCCCTACGATTCGGCGCTGCCGGTCCTCGTCGCGATCAGCCTGATCGGGCTGTCCTTCGGCGGCGAGGGAGACGTCATGCCCTATCTGGTCGGGCGCTATTTCGGGATCGCGGTCTTCGGGACGGTGCTCGGCCTGCTGACCGCTGCGGTCGGCGCGGCCATGGCGCTCGGCAACGTCCTGATCGCCGCGGTGCTGGCCGGCTCGGGCAGCTTCACCCCCTACCTGCTGACCGCCGCCGCGACGGCCTTCGCCGGCAGCCTGCTGTTCCTGCTGCTCGGCCTGCCGCGCTTCCGCCGGGCCGGGCCGACCGCAGAAGCCTTCATCTAGTCGTCGTAGCGGTCGCCCGCGAGGGCGTCGTCGGCCAGGTCGGAGAAGCGGGTGATCCGCGGCTCGAAGCGCAGGCGGACCTTGCCAGTCGAGCCGTGGCGCTGCTTGGCGACGATCAGCTCGGCCAGGCCATAGACCCGCTCCATCTCGGCCTGCCAGGCGGCGTGGGCCTCGTGGGTCTTGGCGTCGTCGCCGTCGACCGGCTGCTTGGGCTCGCGCGACATGACGTAGTAGTCCTCGCGGAACACGAACCAGACCATATCGGCGTCCTGTTCGATCGAGCCCGATTCGCGCAGGTCCGAGAGCATCGGCCGCTTGTCCTCGCGCTGCTCGACCGCGCGGGAGAGCTGCGAGAGCGCGATCACCGGGACCTGGAGCTCCTTGGCCAGCGTCTTGAGGCCGCGGCTGATCTCGGAGATCTCGTTCACGCGGTTGTCGTTGCCGCTGCGGTTGGTGCCCTGGAGGAGCTGGAGGTAGTCGACGATGACCAGGCCGATGTCGTGCCGCCGCTTCAGCCGCCGGGCGCGGGTGCGCAGCGCGGCGATCGACAGGCCCGGCGTATCGTCGATGTAGAGCGGCAGCTCGGCCAGGCGCTGGCTGGCGAAGGACAGCGACTGGAAGTCGTCGCGGCTGATCTTGCCCATGCGCAGCATCTCGGAGCTGATCCCCGACTGCTCGGCGAGGATGCGCGTGGCGAGCTGGTCGGCGCTCATTTCCAGGCTGAAGAAGGCGACGCCGGCGCCGACCGAGGCCTTGGCCTCGATCCCGTCGGCGAGGTCGCGGCGCATCCGGTCGGCGGCGTTGAAGGCGATGTTGGTGACGAGCGAGGTCTTGCCCATGCCCGGGCGCCCGGCGAGGATGATGAGATCGCTGTGCCGGCGATGTGGCCACCCGATTTCAGCGCCTTCTCGATCGCCTCGATCGCGGTGCGGGTGGCGGCGGCGAAGCTCTGCGCCTCGCTCTGCACGCCCGCGCCCTCGGCCACGGCGTAGAGCGCCGATTCGGCGCGCTCGATCTGCTCGAGCGGCTCGACGCTCTCGCTGGTGTCCATCGCCGCGGTGACGAGGTTGCGCCCGACCTGGACCAGCTCGCGCAGCAGGGCGAGGTCGTAGATCTGCTCGGCGAGCTGGCGCGGGGCGAGGAGGCCCTGCCCGTCCGCCGTCAGCCGCGCGAGATAGGCCGCGCCGCCCAGCTCCTTGAGCGCCTCGTCGGCCTCGAAATAGGGCTTGAGCGTGACCGGCGTGACCACCGCCTTGCGGTCGAGCAACTGGAGGATGCGCTCGTAGATCCGGACATGGACCGGCTCGAAGAAATGCGCCGGGGAGAGGTTGGTCGTCAGCTCCTCGATCACCCGGTTGTCGATCAGCACGGCGCCGAGGAAGGCCGCCTCCGCCTCGACGTTGGCGGGCAAGGCGCGGGCGCCGGAAGCGGAGGTCGCGTCGGGGGCCGTGTCGTCGGCGCGGAACAGGAGGTCGGGCTCGGGCATGAAGCGCCGAGCAATGCGCGCGCCGCCCGCGCTCCGCAAGCCGGGACCGGCCCGAATTATTCCACAGGGTGTGGACGGCGCGACTTCCGCTTGCCGCTTGATGACGGTTTTGCGAAAGCTGCGCCCCGCATGGCAGACCCGCGCATCTCGCATATCGCGCTCGACGAGGCGACGATCCTCTGGCGCAACGCCGATATCGAGCAGGAGCGGCGGATCGCGATCTTCGACCTGATCGAGGAGAACCTGTTCCGGCCGGTCCGCTCGTCCGCCGCGGGGCACGAGGGCCCCTATCGCCTGAAGCTGTCGGTCGAGGACGGCCGCCTCGCCCTCCACATCGCCGCCGAGGACGATAGCGAGCTGGAGGTGCTGATCCTCGGGCTGGGGCGCTTCCGCCGCCTGATCCGCGAGTATTTCGCGATCTGCGAGAGCTACTACCAGGCGATCCGCAAGGCCAGCGCGCAGGAGATCGAGACAATCGACATGGCCCGCCGCGGCGTCCACAACGAGGCGGCCGAGCTGCTGCTCGAACGGCTCGACGGGAAAGTGGAAACCGACTTCGCGACGGCCCGTCGCCTATTTACCCTGATCTGCGTCCTCCATATCAGGGGCTAAAGACTGCGTCGTCATTCGGCCCAGGCCGGCCTGCAAATCGCGGGTTCCTACGCTTCCGGTGCTCACGTACTGAAGTACGCTGCGAGCCGGTTCTCGGAACCCACGATCTTCGGCTCGGCCTGAACCAAATGCCGAGGCAGTCTTAAAGACGGGGGCCGCATTCCGATGGCAAGACGACGCAGCAGCTCCGCGCGGCTGAGATGGCTGGCCGCCCTGCTGCTCGTCGCCCTGGTCGGCGGCGGCGCGGGCTGGTGGCACCTGCGGCACTGGACGCCCGAGCGCGTCGCCTATCCAGTCCAGGGGGTCGAGATCGGCGCGACCGACGACGTCGTCGACTGGACCGCCTTCAAGACCATCGGCGCCGACTTCGCCTATCTCGACGCCAGCGCCAGCGCCTTCGCCCGCGATCCCGCCTTCGCCCGGAACCTGGAGGGCGCGCGCGCGGCCAAGCTCCAGGTCGGCGCGGTCCACCGCTACGATCCGTGCCAGCCGGCGGGGCCGCAGGCGGCGAATTTCGTGACCGTGGTGCCGCGCGACGCCAGGATGCTGCCTCCCGCGGTCGAGCTGGATCAGACCGCCGACGACTGCCCGGTGCGGGTCAGCGACCAGGCGGTCGAGAGCGAGCTGATGACCTTCCTCAACCAGATCGAGACCCACACCGGCAAGCCGGCCCTGCTCAAGCTCACCCGGCGGTTCGAGAAGCGCTACCACATCGCCGCCGCGCTCGACCGCAACCTCTGGCTGGTCCAGGACCGCTTCCAGCCCGAATATGCGAACCGGCCCTGGACCCTGTGGACCGCGAACGGCGCCCTGGCCAACGAGGCCGACGAGGAGCCGGTGCGCTGGGTGGTGGTCCAGCCGTGACCCCTGCGCGCGAGGCGCTGACCACTGCGGCGCGCGAGGCGGCGGCGAGCGCCTATGCGCCCTACTCGCGCTTCCCGGTCGGCGCCGCCCTGGCCTTCGCCGACGGGACCCTGGTGACGGGCGCCAATGTCGAGAACGCCAGCTACGGCCTCAGCCTCTGCGCCGAGACGGTCGCCGCGGCCAAGGCCCTGAGCGAGGGAGGGCGCGGGGGAACGCGCGGTGGGCTGGTGGCCGTCGCTGTGGTCGGCCCGGACAGGACGCTCACCCCCTGCGGCCGCTGCCGCCAGGTCCTGGCCGAGCTGGCCCGGCTCGGCGGCACCGACCCGCTGGTGTGGTGCGGCGAGGACGGGCCGGAACTGCGCCTGTCGGAACTGCTGCCCCACGCCTTCGGGCCGGGGAGCCTGGGCTAGGGGCGCGGGAGGAAGTGGGCGTCACCACACACACGCACACCAACCTCGTCGCCCCGGACTTGATCCGGGGCCCCGCTTCTTTGTGGCGCGACGCCGGGAGAGGAAGCGGGACCCCGGGTCAAGCCCGGGGTGACGAAGAGGATGAGGAGGCCCGCATCCGGGTCGTCCGCCCCACCCCACGTCCCCTCAGAGCGGATCGAACTCCAGGTGCAGCGCCTTCATGGCGCGCAGGATATAGGTCGGCTCGTAGAAGAACCGGCGGTCGCTCTCGGGCCCGTGGTGCGCCTCCGACAGGCGGATGTTGCCCATCCGCGCCAGCAGGCGCTCGATCGAGACCGCGACCTCGCGCCGGGCGAGCGGGGCGCCGATGCAGGTGTGGGCGCCGCGGCCGAAGGCGAGGTGCTCCTTGGCCTTGGGGCGGTTCATGTCGAACAGGTGCGGGTCGGCGAAGCGCTTGGGATCGCGGTTGGCGGCCATGTGCGAGAGCAGGATCGTCGTCCCGGCCTTGATCTCGACCCCGCCGAGCGTGGTGGTCTTCTGACACATCCGCCCGCCGCTCTTGACCGAGCCGTCGAAGCGCAGCAGCTCCTCGATGAAGTCGGGAATCCGCCTGGGGTTGTCGCGCAGCTCCTGCTGCACGTCGGGCCGCGTCGCGATCACCCTGAAGCCATTGGCGAGCAGACGGTTGGTCGTGTCCTGCCCGGCGCCGAACAGGAAGGCGCCGAGCGCGGTGAGGTCGATCAGCGTCGGCTGCGTCCCGTCGGGGAACCTCGCCAGGGCGAGATCGGTCAGGATGTCGTCGCGCCCGTCCGGCGCGGTGTAGCCGGCGAGGCCCTTGAACCATTTGAGCGGCGCCTTGTTCATCAGCCGCCGCTTGGTGATGAGGCCGAACAGGTCCTTGCCGACCTTGGCGATCGGGTTCTCCATCAGGTCCGCGGGGGTGGCGTCCATCTTGGCCGGGACCGCGCCCTCCAGCCATTGGCGGTACTTGCGCCGGCTGGATTCGGGGATGCCGAGCAGGTCGGCGATGATCAGCGTGGCATAGGGCCCGCCGTACTGCGCGACGAGATCGACCTTCCCGTCGGCGGCAAACTCGTCGATCAGGCTTTCCGAGGTGGCGCGCAGCGAGGGCTCCAGCGCCTTGAGACGGCTCGGCGTGAACAGCGTCGCGACGATCGAGCGCAGGTTGAGATGCCGCGCGCCCTGCTCGGTCACGACCTGGTCGGCGAAGGGGATCTTCTTCCGGCTCGCCTCGAGCCGGGCGGTGATATCGTCGCCCTCCGGCGCGAAAGGCAGCGGCGGCAACGGCCCGCCGACCGCGTTGATCGAGGAGAAATGCTCGGTGTCGAGCATGACCTGGACGGTCTCCTCATAGCCCGTCACCGCCACGACGTTGCGGTGCGGCAGCCGCGTGACCGGCCCCTTTTCGCGCAGGAAGTCGAAATAGGCGTGGGGATCGTCGACCAGCGCGATGTCGCTGTAGAAGTCCGCCGTCTCGTAGTTCATGCCCGGTCCCCAAGCCTGTCCCGCTCTATGATCTCTCCTGTATCATAGAGCGGTCAGAATCGGTGGGCAATGCCCAGATAGAGCGTCATGTCGGGACTGGCCCGGTTGAGGCCGACGGTCCCGCCCAGGTCGAGCTGGGTATCCTTGCCGGCCTGCCAGGCGAGCGAGGCGCCAGCGCTGGCCAGCGTCTCCGCGCCGTCCGGGTCCTCGTCGCGGAAGGCCGAGACGTCGAGCCCGAGCTGGACCTTGTCGCCCAGCGGCAGGCCGATCCCGGCCGCGCCGCCATAGGCGAGGTGGCGGCCCTCGCCCGAGCCGTTGACTGCGGCGTCGACCTCGGGCGTCAAGCCGAGTTGCAGGCCGTGGCCGATATCGAACTGGACCGGCAGCCGCACCCCGGCGCCCCAGTCGCCCGCGCCGATCGCCGCGCCGCCGGTCGGCAGCGAGACGAAGCCCTGCAAGGCGACCGGGCCGTTCGCTCCGGCGAGGCCGTAGGTCAGGCCCAGAGTCACGTCCCCCACGCCCGACAGCCGGTCGACCTTGCCGCTGGCATTGTCGCGGACCCACTGGATGCCCGCCGGCGTCCAGCCGACCTGCGCCTCGAGCCGCGAGGTCAGGCCCGCGCGGACCTGGCCCGATCCCAGCTCCAGCGTGTCGGTGCGCGACGCGGGATCGCTCGTCCGGGTCCAGGTGGCGAAGGCCGTCTCGACCTGGACCTCGCCCGGCGCCAGGGTGCAGGGCGGCGTCGTCTGGCCCGGCCGCGCCGGGCAGAACTCGCGGTCCTCGGCCAGCGCGGGGCGCGCCGCGAGCAGCAGCAGGCCGCCGAGCACGGCAGCCCACCGCCCGGCCACGGGAAGCCCGGCGCTCATCCCGCCAGCCATTCCGCCAGGGCGGCCAGGCATTCGCGCGCCAGCAGCTTGCTGCGCTCGGGGCTCCAGCCCTGGACCGCGTCGGGGCGATCGTCGTGGTCCTTGAACGGCATCTCCAGCGTCATCGCGACGCAGCCGAAGCGGTTGGCGAGCTGGTTGGTCGACATGGCGAGGTTGGCCCGGCCCGGCGCGGCAACGGGATAGCCGCGCTTCACCTGGAAATCGGGCGTGCGGCGCAGGAGGATGCGGCGATAGCGCTCGTAGCCCTCGCCCTGCCGCTCGGTCCAGGCGGGGATGCCCTCGAAGCCGGCGAAGAAGACGGCCGGAATCGCCTCGTCGCCGTGGACGTCCATCGCGAAGTCGACCCCGCTGGCGTCCATCGCGTCGCGGATCGCCAGGACCTCGGGCGAGCGCTCCGGGCTCGGCGCGTCCCATTCGCGGTTGAGGTTCACCCCGATCGCATTGGTCCGCAGATGCCCCCGGCACGAGCCGTCGGGATTGGCGTTGGGGACGAGGTGCAACCGGCAGGCCTCGCGCAGCCGCCGCGCGTGGGGATCGGCGGGATCGGTCAGCAGCTCCAGCGCGCCTTCCATCCACCATTCGGCCATGGCCTCGCCGGGATGCTGGCGGGCGTAGAGCCAGACCTGGGTCTTGCCCGCGCCCATCTCCAGGCAGTCGATCGGCTGGCCTTCGAGGCTGTGCCCGAGGCAGCGGTGGGAGACGCCCGGCCGCTGCGCGATGCGCGCGACGAGATCGTGGTGCCGCTCCATCGAATAGGGCGCGAAATAGGCGAACCAGGCGAGGTCGCCCTGCGGGGCATAGCGGATCGTCAGGGTGCCGCCCTCACGCTCCGGCTCCCACTGGGTATCGGCGCGGGCCCAGAACCGGCGATCCTCCGAGACGCAGGCGCGATAGCCGGGCCAGCCGCCGGGATAGGCCGAGGCGGCGAGCCCGGTCAGCCGCAGCACCAGCATCCGCCCCTCCGCGCCGCTGACGCGGAAATGGAACCACTGGAAGAACTCGGAATCGCGGTCCTTGCGGATCGTCAGGACGGCTTCGGCGCCGCTGACGGACCGGACCTCGATATTGCCGGAATCGAACGCGGCAGTGACTTGGATGTCGCTCATTTCACCAGGATAGTTTCTCCGGAGTTCCCGGGGAAGCCACGGAACAACGCTTCGGCGAGCTTGGCCGCGCCGAGGTCGGTCTGGGCGAGCGGCGAATCGGCGCGGACGACGAACTGGGCGCGGCCTTCCCAGACCGTGCGGCCGCTCGCGCGGTCCTTGATCATCACGCCCAGCTCGGTCTCGGTCTGGGCGGCGGGGCGGCCGGAGAGGTCGATCCCCACGCCCATGCCGACGCCCGAGCCGTAGCTGCCGCCGCCCGCCCCGACGCCGACGCTCACCGGGCCGCGCTCGCGTTCGGGCTGCCAGGTGCGGCGCATCAGCCGGACCTCCGCCACCTGCCCGCCGCCGGACGCCTCGGCATAGCCGACGCGCACCAGCTCGCGCGCCACGGCCGCCTGATAGGCGCGCAGCTCCAGGCTGGTGTCGGACATGCCCGGCGCGGGAACCACGGCGATCGGGCCGCGGCCGAGCGGCGCGTCGGGCAGGTGGAAGCGCGTGACCTCGACCGGCCCGACCGGGGCGACGCAGCCGGCCAGGGCGAGCAGGGCGAGGACGGGAAGGGCAATCCGGGCGTTCATGGCATGGTCTCTCCGTCTTTCCTGCCGCAACGCCCCGACCTGACCGGAGTTTCCCCCCGGGCGCAAGGGTATGGCCCCGGGCGGCGTCAGGTGCGCGTGGGGAAATCCTCGAACAGGGCCCCGGCCAGGCGGGTGGCGATCGCCTGCTCGGTCCAGCGGGCGTCGCCGTCGCGGGTGACGATGTCGGCGCGGCCCTCCCACAGCACCTTGCCGCTGACGCGGTCGCGGATGCGGGCCATCAGGCGGGTGGAGATCAGCGCCTTGGCCGGCTTGCTCAGGTCGACCGCGATCGCCATGCCGGCGAAGCTGCCGCGGTTGCTGACCCCGACCGTGGTCTCGCCGCTGACCGGGCTGCGCTTGGTCTCCTCGGGCCGCACCACGTCGTGGATCACGCGGACCTCGGCCACCTGGCCGCCGGCCGGATCGGGCGTCGCGGTGTCGTAGCCGGCCTTGGCGAGCTGGTCGATCACCGCCGCCTCGAAGGTCGCGCTCTGGCGCGGGTCGGTGCTGCCGCCCGGCATCTCGCTCACGCCGATGCGGCCGTGCCCCAGGGTGCCGGCGGCGACGTCCTCGGCGACGAAGCGCGAGACCTGGACCTTGCCCTCGCGGCTGTCGGGCACGTCGCGGCGCGCGGGGCCGTAGGCGCGGTCGCCCGGACCCCAGCCCGGTCCGCCCCAACCGCCGCCCCAGCCGCCGGGTTGGGCCACGACCGGGTCGGCGCCCGCCGTGGCAGTGAGGATCAGCAGGGCGAGGGGGAGGCGGGCATGGGACATCGATAGGCTCCGAACGGCAAAACACCCCCCGCGCCGAAGGGCCTAGGTCGCGCCGACTTGCTCGCGGATGAACGCCGCCCCGCGAAATTCTCTTTACCATTTGCTCGCCCGCCCGTGCTAGCGGGCTGCCCATGACCAGACTTCCCGTGCTCGTGACCGGCGGTGCCGGCTATATCGGCAGCCACGCCGTCCTCGCGCTCAAGGACGCGGGGTGGCCCGTGGCGGTGATCGACAACCTCTCGACCGGCTTCCGCTTCGCCGTTCCGGACGGCGTGCCGCTCTACGAAGGCAACATCGCCGACACCGCGCTGCTGGCGCGGATCTTCGCCGAGCAGGGCATCCGCGCGGTGATGCACTTCGCCGGCTCGATCATCGTCCCCGAATCGGTCGAGAACCCGCTCAAGTACTATCGCAACAACACCGCCAACAGCCGCACCCTGATCGAGGCGGCGGTGACGGCGGGCGTGCCGCACTTCATCTTCAGCTCGACCGCCGCGACCTACGGCGTGCCCAAGGTCTCGCCGGTCGCGGAGGACGCGCCCAGGCTGCCGATCAATCCCTACGGCATGTCCAAGCTGATGACCGAGATCATGCTCGGCGACGTCGCCCGCGCCCATCCGCTCAACTTCTGCGCCCTGCGCTATTTCAACGTCGCCGGGGCCGATCCCGAGGCGCGCACCGGCCAGTCGACCGCCGGGGCGACCCACCTGATCAAGGTCGCGGTCGAGGCCGCGCTCGGCAAGCGCGACGGGGTCGACGTCTTCGGCACCGACTATGCCACGCCCGACGGCACGGGGGTGCGCGACTACATCCACGTCTCGGACCTCGCCGCCGCCCATGTCCTCGCGCTCGAGGCGCTGATCGCGAGCCCAGGCGAATCGCTGACGATGAACTGCGGCTACGGCCGCGGCTTCTCGGTGCTGGAGGTGCTCGACGCGGTCGACCGCGTGACCAACCGCACGATCCAGCGCCGGATGGGCCCGCGCCGGGCCGGCGACCCCGATTCGCTGATCTCCGACAACCGCCGGATCAAGGCCACCCTGCCGTGGGAGCCGCGCTACGCCGACCTGGAGACGATCGTCGGCCACGCCCTCGCCTGGGAGCGGCGGCTCGGCGAAATCCGCTCAGGCGGTTGACTTCGCGGGGCATCGCCCGTAACGGCCCGGCTTCAAATTTTGCGCGGCTCGGGGCCGCAGAGAGACTGACATGAAGATTCGCAACAGCCTGAAGTCGCTGAAGGACCGCCACCGGGACAACCGCGTGATCCGCCGCCGTGGCCGGACCTATGTGATCAACAAGACCAACCGCCGCTTCAAGGCGCGTCAGGGCTGATCGATGCGTTGACCGGGCTCGGCCAGGCCGAGCCCTCGCGCGGCACCAGCCCACGCCCCCGGCTCGACCACCCGACAGGGGTGCCGGGCCGGGGGCGTGGGCTGGTGCCGTCTCCGGCGGACGACAGGACGGCCAGACAGCAGGTGAGCCAAACCGCCGGAAAAATCGAAGCCGTAGTCTTCGACGTCGGCAAGGTCCTGTTCGACTGGGACATGCGGCTGCTGATCCGCAAGCTGATCGCCGACGAGGCCGAGGTCGAGCACGTCTTCGCCCATGTCGTCTCGGTCGACTGGCATTTCCAGCACGACGCCGGCGTCCCGCTGGCCGAGATGGTTCCCGCCCGCATCGCCGAGTTCCCGCAGTACGAGGCGGTGATCCGCGCCTATTCGACGCGCTTCAACGAGACGATCCCCGGCCCGCTCCCCGGCAGCCTCGAACTGGTCGAGGAACTGCATGCGCGCGGCGTGCCGCTCTATGCGATCACCAATTTCGGCGCCGATCTCTGGCCCGCGTTCAGCGCGACCCAGCCGGTGTTCGGCCGCTTCCGCGACGTGGTCGTCTCCGGCGTGGAGAAGATCGCCAAGCCCGACCCGGCGATCTACCGCCTGGCCGAACGGCGCTTCGGCCACGCCCCCCAGGCGATGCTGTTCATCGACGACAACCGCGACAACGTCGAGGCGGCGCGGGCCTGCGGCTGGGAAGCCCACCACTTCGCCGACGCGGCGACCCTGGCGCTGGACCTCAGGCAACGCGGCCTGATCGGCTGATTCCCTCTCCTCCGCAGAGGCGATCCTGTAGTTTGCCACCCCGGCGGCCGAATGATCGGGATGGAGTGGGAAGCGGATGCCACCCGCGAATCCCGTCGCCCCGGGCTTGATCCGGGGCCCCGCTTCTTCCTGCGTGACGCCGGAAAA
>CALLNA010000100.1 GCA_938005655.1 uncultured Novosphingobium sp. | reverse complement strand
GATGGAGATGGTCTGGGCGGCCGACGGCCACGCCGGCTTCCGCATCGCCCAGCCGATCGACGTCAACGCCTTCCTGGTCGAGCCGAGCCCCTATCCCAAGCGGCCGATCCGCCTGCGGCTCCAGCGCCCCGCGGTGCTGACCGTGGCCGGGGTGCGCCATCCGGCGACCCTGGTCGACCTCTCGCAGAAGGGCGCGCGGATCGCGGCGGACTGCCACCTCGCGGTCTCGCAGCAGGTCATGCTCGACATCGCCGGCGTCGGGGCGATCCCGGCCAAGGTGCGCTGGCGCGGGCAGAACGGCTATGGCCTGGTGCTGGAACAGACCTTCCGCCTCGACGAGCTGGCGAGCTTCGCCTTCGACCTCCAGCATGCGGAACCGGCCAAGGGCGCGCGGAGCCGCGCCTGACCGTCAGGGCCTCAAATAGTTCGGGGCGTTTACCCTAACTTAACCACGTTCCTTTCACTGTCGCCGACGACAGCCTTCGGGGGGATCAGATGGTTCGTGAAGTTGCAAGCAAGCCGGTCGACGTCGCGATCGTCGGCGCGGGCCCGGCCGGGCTCACCGCCGCCTACCTGCTGACCAAGGCCGGCCTTTCGGTCACGATCGTCGAGAAGGACCCGCACTACGTCGGTGGGATCAGCCGCACCGTGGAGCACGAGGGCTATCGCTTCGACATCGGCGGCCACCGCTTCTTCTCCAAGAGCGCCGCCGTGGTCGACCTGTGGAACGAGATCCTGCCGGACGACTTCATCCAGCGCCCGCGGATGAGCCGCATCTACTACGAGGGCAAGTTCTACTCCTACCCGCTGCGCGCTTTCGAGGCGCTGTGGAACCTCGGCATCTGGCGCTCGACCCTGTGCATGGCGAGCTTCGCCAAGGCCAAGCTGTTCCCGCGCCGCACGGTGCGGAGCTTCGAGGACTGGACCACCAACCAGTTCGGGCATCTGCTCTATTCGATCTTCTTCAAGACCTATACCGAGAAGGTCTGGGGGATGCCCTGCGACGAGATGAGCGCCGACTGGGCCGCCCAGCGGATCAAGGGCCTGTCGCTGTGGGGCGCCGTCGTCGACGGGCTCAAGCGCAGCCTCGGGCTCAACAAGCGGCCCAACGACGGGCAGGCGGTCAAGACCCTGCTCGAGACCTTCCGCTATCCCCGCCTCGGCCCCGGCATGATGTGGGACGCCGCGCGCGACCGGATCGCCGAACGTGGCGGCACGATCCTGATGGGCCACGCGCTGAAGCAACTTTCCGACGACGGCCAGGGCGGCTGGCGGATGACCGCGACCGGCCCGGACGGCGACCGCGTGATCGCGGCGCGTCACGTCATCAGTTCGGCGCCGATGCGCGAGCTGGCCGCGCGGCTCCACCCGCTTCCCGCGACGACCGTCCAGGCCAACGAGCTCAAGTACCGCGACTTCCTGACCGTCGCGCTCAAGATCAGGTCGGACGACCTCTTTCCCGACAACTGGATCTACATCCACGACAGCAAGGTGAAGGTCGGCCGCATCCAGAACTTCCGCTCCTGGTCGCCCGAGATGGTGCCGGACGAGGGCGTCGCCTGCGTCGGCCTCGAATATTTCTGCTTCGAGGGCGACGGCCTGTGGTCGATGGCCGACGACGAGCTCGTCGCCCTCGCCACGCGGGAGATGGACCTGCTCGGCCTCGTCACCCCGGACAAGGTGATCGGCGGCGCGGTGGTGCGCCAGGAGAAGGCCTATCCGGTCTATGACGAGGATTATGCCGCCAACGTCGCGGCGATGCGCGCGGAGCTGGAGGGCAAGTCCCCCCCGCTCCACCTCGTCGGCCGCAACGGGATGCACCGCTACAACAACCAGGACCCCGCGATGATGACCGCCATGCTGACGGCCGAGAACATCCTCGCCGGGGAGCGGATCTACGATACCTGGTGCGTCAACGAGGACGCCGAATACCACGAGGCCGGCGACGAGGGCGCTGAACAGACGCTGCCCGCCGCCCGCCAGCCCCTGACCGAGGACCAGGCCGCCGCGCTCGGCTCGGTCCGCGAGGTGCCGGGGCGGGTCGCCGCCGATCCGGCCCGCAAGGCGGCCTGACGGGAGCGCCCGCGATGAAGCTCGCCAGGCAGGTCCTCGCAGCGCCCTTCGTGCGCTACTTCATCGCCAGCATCGGCGCGCTGGCCGTGGACATGGGCAGCTTCCTGCTCCTGCTCGAGACGCCGCTGCCGGCCGGGGTCAGCGCCTCGATCGCCTATACGCTGGGCATCGTCGCGCACTGGATCCTGCTCAGCCGCTCGGTGTTCCAGACGGGAACGGCCGAGGCCGGACGCGCGCGGACCCAGCAGAAGGTCGTCTTCCTGCTCACCACCTGGGGTGGTCTCGTCGTCACCAGCGGGATCGTGAGCCTGGCCGCCCTGGCCGGGACCAACGTCATCGCCTCGAAGGTGCTCGCGGTCGTGATCAGCTTCGTGCTCAACTATTTCGTGCGCAAGCACTTCGTCTTCACCGCGCGGCGCAGCGCGGCCTGAGGCGCAGACCAGGGGTCCTCGCATGGCTGACTATCTCGTAACCGGCGGCTCGGGCTTCGTCGGCACCCTGCTCGTCCGGAAGCTGCTCGATGCGGGCCACCGCGTCGCCTCGATCGATCTCCTGCCCGGCACGATCCGGCACGGCAACCTGATGGCGGTCGAGGGCGACATCCGCGACCGGGCCTGCCTCGACGCGCTGCTCGCCGGGTTCAAGCCCGATGCGGTATTCCACTGCGCGGCCTTGCTTGCGCACGGCTCGATCACCGAGGCCGAGCTGATGAGCCACAACGCCCACGGCACCGAGGTCCTGGCCGAAGCGGCCGAGGCGGCGGGCGTGAGGAAGCTGGTCTACCTGTCGAGCAACTGCCTGTGGGGCCACGGTTTCGACCGTCCCGTCCGCGAGGACGACGCGCCCGCGCCCTGCGAGCCCTACGGCGTCTCCAAGCTGGAGGGCGAACGCATCCTCGCGCGCCACGCCGATCGCCTGGAGAGCGTGTCGATCCGCTGTCCGACGATCATCGACGAGGGCCGGCTCGGCCTCCTCGCGATCCTCTTCGAGTTCATCTCCGACGGCAACCGCATCCCGATGGTGGGAAGCGGGGCCAACCGCTACCAGTTCATCTATGCCGCCGACCTCCTCGACGCCATGCTCCGCGCCGCGCACTGCGAGGGCAGCCATATCTTCGGCATCGGCTCCGACGCGGTCCCGACCATGGCGGGTGCGTTCCAGCACGTGATCGACGGCTCGGGCAGCAAGTCGCGGCTGCTGCGCCTGCCCAAGGCGCCGATGATCCTGGCGATGCGGATCGCGCACCTGCTGCGCCTCTCGCCGCTCGGCCCCTATCACTACCGGATGATCGCCTCGTCCTTCGTCTTCGACACCAGCGCGATCAAGCGCGTGCTCGGCTGGAAGCCGTCGCTGACCAACGGCGAGATGCTGCTGAAGGCCTACCGCTACTATCACGCCAACCGCTTCGAGATCGAAACGCGCTCCAACGTCTCGGCCCATCGCCAGGCGGCCAAGATGGGCGTGATCCGGGTCCTCAAATGGCTGTCGTGAGCGAGGCAGCGGTTCCGCTCGGGGACCCGGCAGCCGCGAAGGCCGGCTGGCGCCCCACGCTGTGGCAGATCTGGCTGGCGCTCTCTATCTTCCTCCTGCTCGTGAACGTGCAGGACGTGCTGGCTTCGCGCGCGCCGGAGCCCGACGACTACCTGCGGCTATCCCAAGTGCGGGATTGGCTCGCGGGCCAAAGCTGGTTCGATTCGCGCCAGTATCGCATGAACCCGCCGTTCGGCGCGGACATCCATTGGGTGCGGCTGGTCGACCTGCCCATCGCCGCCTTCATCCTGTTCTTCCGCCTCTTCCTCAGCGCGCCGGTGGCGGAGACCGCCGCGATGGTGGCCGTGCCCCTGGCGCAACTCTTCGTCGGCATGGTGGTGCTGCGCGCGCTGATGCGCCGGCTCGGCCAGACGAACGGCGAGATTCGCCTGGCGATGATCGTCATCCCGCTGATGCCGTTGCTGATCTTCAACTTCATGCCGATGCGGATCGATCACCACGGCTGGCAGGCCATCGCCGCGCTGACCATGGTCTGGCTGCTGATCCGGCAAGGCTACCGCGAGGCCTTCCTGGGCGGAGCGGTCGCCGCCGTGCTGCTGTTCATCTCGGTCGAGGGTATGCCGATGGTCGCGATCATCGCCGGACTCTATGCCTTGCGCTACTGGCGCTACGGCGTCCGCGAGCATGAAGGCTATCTCCTGGGCCTCGCGCTCGGCGGGCCGGTCCTGTTCGTGATCCTGCGCCCCCTCGGCGATTTCGGCACCGCCTATTGCGACATGCTGAGCTGGCCCCATTTCCTCGCCTTCGGCGCCAGCGCGCTCGTCATCCTCGCCTCGCGCCTGGTGCCGGGGCAGGATCGCCCCGGCGGCCGCCTGCTCGCGATGATGCCGATCCCGCTGGTCGCAGCGCCGGCCATGATCGTGCCGCTCGGCATCTGCGCGGTGTCGCCGATGGCCAAGCTCGATCCGCTGCTGAAAACCTATTGGTTCGACAACCTGCTCGAATCCGCGCCGATCTGGCGGGAATATCCCTCGGTGGTGGGCATGCTGCTCGCGAGCCTGGCCCAGATTGCGGTCGGCGCCTGGCTGGCAAACCGGCGCTGGGCCGGCACGGAGCGGTGGGAAAGCTGGCTCTATCTTTCCGTCGCCTCGCTCGGCGCGGCGCTGATCTCGCTGATCGTGATGCGCGCGGCGATCACCGTGCAACTGCTCGCGCTGCCGTTCTCGGCGCTGATCCTCTCGGAAATCCTGCCACGCGCCCAGGCGATACGAAACATGATAGTGCGCGTCGTGGCGACCGCCGGCTGCTTCGTCATCGCGACGCCGGCCCTGGCGAGCGGCGCCCTGAAGCTCCTGGATGCCAAGACCAGCTATACCCTGGTCTCGCATCCCAAGCTCGGCCTTGACGGAATGTGCACGCTCGACAAGCTCAAGACCCTGCCGCGAGCGATGATCTTCAATTCGCTTGACCTAGGCGCGGAGATCGTCGCGCGCACGCCGCACAGCGTGGTCATGGGCGGCTACCATCGCAACCAGGCGAAAATGCTCGAAATCTTCCACGCCTTCGGCGGGCCAATCGACCAGGCGCGGGCCATCATCCGGGCCAACCACGCCGACTATCTGGTGACTTGCACCAGTTCGGCCGACCTTGCCGCCTATGCCAACATGGGCAAGGACAACCTCGCCGACCGCATCTTCGACGGCAACGTCCCCGATTGGCTGGAACGGATTCCCGATCCCAACGACCGGGCACTGCGGCTCTACCGCGTCAAATAGGCCAGGCTCACCCCGCCCGGAACGTCAGCGCGTCGCCGTTCATGCAATAGCGCTTGCCGGTCGGCCTGGGGCCGTCGTTGAAGACGTGGCCGAGGTGGCCGCCGCAGCGGGCGCAGTGGACTTCGGTGCGGGGGTAGCCGACCTCGTAGTCGACCGCGGTCTGGACCGCGCCCGGCAGGGGCTGCCAGAAGCTCGGCCAGCCGGTGCCGCTCTCGAACTTGGTGGCCGACGAGAACAGGGCGCTGCCGTCGGCGGCGCAGCAGAAGGTGCCCCGGCGGTGCTCGCGCAGCAGGGGCGAGGAGCCCGGCGGCTCGGTGTCCTTCTGGCGCAGCACGCGGAACTGCGCCGGGGTCAGGCGGCGGCGCCACTCGGCCTCGGAATAGGCGACCGGATAGGCCTTCGCCTCGGCCGTGCCGCTGCCGCAGGCGGCGAGCGCGGGCGCGGCGGCCGTAGCGGCGAGCAGGGCCAGGACGTGGCGGCGGGAAAGCGGGTCTGGCGGCATCGGACCTCTCCTGCCCGGAAAGATCGGCCTTGCCGCGCCGAATTGCAATCTCAGCCTTGGGTGTTGCGGACCAGGCGGCGCAGCAGGCCGGGCCGCCTGGGCGCGCCGCCCGTGCCGCTCTTCATCACCCGGGTCCGGAACAGCCGCGCGCCGATACGCACCGAGACCGCGACCCATAGCGCCTGCCAGGCGATCGCCGCGAAGTGCGGCCAGAGCGCACCGTCGTTGGCCGCGCGGGCGAGCATGGTGAAGGGCGAGCTGAACGGGATCACCGCCGCCGCCAGCTCGATCGGCTGGCCCGGCTGGGCCGCGGCATAGGTCGCGAAGAGGAAGACCACGAGCTGGAGCATCGTCACCGGGAACGACAGCGACTGCACGTCGCGCACGGTCGCCGCCATCGAGCCGATCGCCAGGAAGACCGAGCCGAGCAGCAGGTAGGCCATGGCGAAATAGACCACGCCGAGCGCGACGAAGGCCGGCCAGCCGACCCCGGGCGCGGCCACGTCCGGCAGGTGCTGCCCGCCGGCCAGGGCCAGCCCGGCGACGCCGGTCCAGACCGCGATGGCGACCATCGAGACCCCGAGCATGGCGAACAGCTTGCCGAGGAACACCGCGTCCATCGGGATCGCGGCGGCGAGCACCTCGATGATCTTGTTGCCCTTCTCCTCGACCAGGTTGGAGAGGACCATGCCGGCGAGGACCATGGTCAGCAGGAACAGCAGGGTCTGCGCGCCCTGGGCCGTGCCGGCGCGGCTCTCGCGGCGGTCGGCGTTGCTGGTGACGGTCGGGCTGGGCGTCACCTCGGGCCAGGCGGTCGGCACCTTCTGGAGCGCGGTCCCCGCGATCAGGGCGACGGGACCCTGCCAGGCCGCGATCCGGTCCTCGGTGCCGGTCAGCACCGGATGGGCGAGGCTGCCGCTGACGATCGCCGCCGCGCTGCTGCGCCTGAGCTCGGCCGCGGCGTCGGCGGTCTCGCCCGGGGCGAGGCGGCGGACCAGGCGGATCTCGGGCAGGCCGGGGTCGACCTCCCGCGCCAGCTGGTCCCGCGCGGCGCTCAGCGCGGCGCCGTCCGCCGCCGACATGACCACGCCCAGCTCGGCCCGCGCGGTGCTCTGCTGGACCTTCTGGCCGATCCCGCCCGCGACCATCGCCACGACCACCGGGAAGAACGGCGCGAGCAGGAAGAAGACGAAGCTGCGGCTGAACAGGATCGCGGTGAAGTCGCGCCGGGCCATGACCAGCGCGGCGGCGATGGTGGAAAGGCGTCCGGTCTTCATCGGCGCTGCTCCTCGGGGGCCTCTTCCGTCAGGGCGCGGGCCGCGGCCTCGCCGGCGATGGCGACGAAGGCGTCGTGCAGGCCCGCCCGCTCGATCGACAACGAGAGGATGCCCACCTCGCCCTCGATCAGCGCGCGCAGCAGCGGCTCGATCCCGCTGTCCGGCAGGGAGAAGTACCAGAACGCGCCCTCGTGCCGGGCCTCGGCGGGGAGCGCCGCGCGCCAGGGGCCGTCCTGGGCGCGGGTCTCCAGCCGGACCTGCGGCGGGATGCGGTCGCGCGCCACGTCGACCGGACCGGCGAATGGCACCTTGCCACCTCGTCGCACAGGCGCTCGGCATGGGCGATGACGTGGGTCGAGAAGATCACCGTGGTCCCCTTGGCGGCGAGCCCCCGGATCACCCGTTCGAGCCGCCCCTGGTTGAGCGCGTCGAGGCCGGAGAAGGGCTCGTCGAAGACGACCAGGCGCGGCTCGTGGACCAGGGTGCCGAGGAGCTGGACCTGCTGGGCCATGCCCTTCGAGAGCTGGCGGATCTGGCGATCGGCGGCATAGCCGAGGCCGTTGTCCTCAAGCAGCCGCCGCCCGCGCCGCCGCCCTTCGGCCAGCGGCAGGCCGCGCAGGGCGCCGAGGAAGGCGATCGCCTCGAAGGCCTTCATCGTCGGATAGAGCCCGCGCTCCTCGGGCAGGTAGCCGATCGCATGGGCCATGTCGTGCGGCCGCTCCGCGCCGAGGACGCGGCGAAAGCCCGCGTCGGGATCGATGATGCCGAGCAGCATCCGCAAGGAAGTGGTCTTGCCCGCGCCGTTGGGGCCGAGCACGCCGTAGATCGCGCCTTCGGGCACGGACAGGTCGACGCCGTCGACCGCGGTGAAGCCGTCGAAGCGCTTGACCAGGCCCCGGGCCTCGATCGCGAGCGGTCGTGGAGTGGTCATCGCTGCTTTGCCGAGGTCCATCTTCATGGGATAGGCGCCATAGGTACAGCTTGTGAACGGGAGCGCCAGAAGGTTTGGTTAACGGCGGCGTCATCGATGCGCTCAAGGCGGACCTGCGGGCCGAGGCGGCGCGCCTCGGCTTCGCCGCCTGCGGCGTGGCCCCGGCCGAGGAGGACCCGTGGGTCGCGGCCCGGCTCGACGCGTGGCTCGCCGAGGGGATGCACGGCGAGATGGCCTGGATGGAAAGCCGCGCCCACCACCGCCGCAGCCCCCAGGCGCTCTGGCCCGAGGCGCGCAGCGTGATCGCGCTGGCCATGAGCTATGCCCCGGCCGCCGATCCGCTGGCCCTCGCCGGCCATCCGGACCGGGCGCGGGTCTCGGTCTATGCCCAGGGCGGGGACTATCACGACACGGTCAAGAAGGGGCTGAAGGCGCTCGCCCGCTGGCTGGTCGAGGCGGCGCGCAAGCGCGGGCTGGGCGAGCGGCAGGTGAAGGTCTTCGTCGATACGGCGCCGGTGCCGGAAAAGCCGCTGGCCATGGCCGCCGGGCTCGGCTGGCAGGGCAAGCACACCAACCTGGTGAGCCGCACCCACGGCTCCTGGCTGTTCCTCGGCGCGATCTACAGCGACCTCGACTTCGCCGTCGACGCGGCCGGCGAGGATAGCTGCGGCTCGTGCCGGGCCTGCCAGGACGCCTGCCCGACCGCGGCCTTCACCGGCCCCTACCGCCTCGATGCGCGGCGCTGCGTCTCCTACCTGACGATCGAGCACAAGGGGCCGATCCCGCACGAGTTCCGCAAGGGGCTGGGCAATCGCATCTACGGCTGCGACGATTGCCTGGCAGTCTGCCCGTGGAATAAGTTCGCTAACGAGGCCCAGGCGATCCGCGCCTTCCTGCCCCGCGCCGAGCTGGCCGCGCCGTGCCTGGCGGACCTGCTGGCGCTCGACGACGCGGGGTTCCGCCGCCTGTTCTCGGGATCGCCGATCAAGCGGATCGGGCGGGACCGCTTCGTCCGCAACTGCCTCTACGCGGCGGGGAACAGCGGCGATGGCCGGCTCGCGCCGCAGGTCGCGGCGCTGATGCGCGATCCCGATCCGGCGGTGGCCGAAGCGGCGGAATGGGCGCTGGGGGAGCTGTCAGGCGGGCAGTAGCTCTTTCAGCGGCACCCCGGCGTCGGCCAGCCGCTCCAGGTCCGGACTGACCTTGCCCTCGACCAGCTTGCGGCCCTGGACGTAGTCCTTGACCATGTTCACGCAGTCGAGCGCGATCACCCGGCCGTGCTTGAGATAGACCACCGAGAAGGCGCGCTGCGCCGGATCGCCGCGCACCACGGTCTGGTCGTAGCCGACCGAGAGCCCGGCGGTCTGGAGCCGCAGGTCGTACTGGTTCGACCAGAACCAGGGGAAGGCGTGATAGGGCTGGGCCTCGCCGCAGATCGCCTTGGCGACGCAGGTTGCCTGGTCGTTGGCGTTCTGGACCGATTCGACGCGCATCACGTTGCCGTCGGCATAGGCGGCGGCGAAGGCCGCGCAGTCGCCGATCGCATAGACGTCGGGCAGCGAGGTGCGGCAGTAGTCGTCGATGTCGACCCCGTTGCCGCCCGCCGCGCCGGCCGCGATCAGCGGGCCGACCGCCGGCACGATGCCGATGCCGACGATCACCGCGTCGGCCGGGACCACGCTGCCGTCGCCGAGCTTGACCCCGGTCACGCGGCCTTCCCCTTCCAGCGCCTCGACCGTGACGCCGGTGCGCAGGTCGACGCCGTGGGCGCGGTGCTCGGCCTCGTAGAAGGCGGACAGCTCCTCCCCGGCGACGCGGGCGAGGACCCGCGGCAGGGCTTCCAGCAGCGTCACCTTGCAGCCGAGCTTGGTCAGGACCGCCGCCGCCTCCAGGCCGATGTAGCCGCCACCGATCACCGCGATGTGCTTCACCCCGCCGTCGATCTCGCCCATGAGCTGGTCGCAGTCGGCGCGGGTCCGCACGGCATGGACCCCGGCGAGGTCGCCGCCCGGCACCGGCAGCCGGCGCGGATCGCCGCCCGCGGCCCAGACCAGCGCGCCGTAGTCGAGCGTGTCGCCGTTCGAGAGCGTGGCCCGCCTGGCCTTGGGGTCGATCGCCGTGACCTCGGTGCCGAGCATCAGCTCGACCGCCTTCTCCTCCCAGAACTGGGGCGGGCGGATGTAGAGGCGG
>CALLNA010000099.1 GCA_938005655.1 uncultured Novosphingobium sp. | reverse complement strand
GCTAGGTCCTTGGCCATTGGAACGGACGCTCAGGTCCGCTGAGCGCCGGCCGTTAAAGCGGAAGAGGCAAGGAAGCGAAGCGCTGACCGCCTCCCCGCACCCGCTGCGTGTCGGGCTGGTGTTGCTATCCACCGATCCGACGGCGGGGCATATAACCCATATGGTTCAGTTTGTCAAGCGGAATCTCGCGGACGACACGGATTCGCTCAGGCCAGTTCCTCGTCGAGGAGTTCGGCGACGCGGGCTTCGGCGGGGAAGCCTTCCGCCACCCAGCGGTCCTCGACCGCGCGGAGGATGTGGGCGACCTGGGGGCCGGCCTTGATGCCGCGCGCGACGATGTCGCCGCCCTTGAGCGGGAAGGTGGGGATGGCCCAGTGCTCGAGCGATGCGGTGTCCGCGCCGGCGAGCAGCAGGCGGTCGAGCGCCTGGTCGCGGCCGAGGCGGTAGGCGAGGGCGCGGGCCGGAGCCGGGGCGGCATCGTCGCGCCGGGCCGCCAGGGCCAGCCGCTTTTTCTGCGCGCCCGAGAGGCGGAAGCGCGCCGCGACCTGCTCGGCGAGCGCGGGGTCGGCGGGCAGCAGCGCGGCCAGCCGCCGCAGCGGATCGGGAGAGATGCCTTGCCGTTGCTCGACCGCGACCAGCGCGGCGAGGGCGGCGGGATCGGCCTCGGGCAGGATCACCGCCAGCACGCCGAGTTCGGCCATCCGCGCCACGGTCGGGGCGGGATCGGGCAGGGCGAGGAGGTTCATGGTCTCCATCCCGATCCGCTCGCGCGACAGGGCCTTGAGCGTCGCGGCGAGTTCAGTGCAGGCCTGTTCGGCATCCAGATCAGCAGGTTGTGAGCCAAACCTCGCCTGGAACCGGAAGTAACGCAGGATTCGCAGGTGGTCCTCGCGGATGCGCTGGCGGGCATCGCCGATGAAGCGGATGCGCCGGGCGGCGAGATCGTCCAGCCCGCCGAAGAAGTCGGAGACCTCCAGCGTGGCGGGATCGGCATAGAGCGCGTTGATCGTGAAATCCCGCCGCGCGGCGTCCTCGCGCCAGTCCTTGGCGAAGGCCACCGTGGCGCGGCGGCCGTCGGTGCTGACGTCATGGCGCAACGTGGTGATCTCGACCGGGCCCTCGGGCAGGAGCGCGGTCACGGTGCCGTGGTCGATGCCGGTGGGAATCGGCTTGATCCCGGCCCCGTGGAGCAGTTTCATCACCTTGCGCGGCTCGATCGGGGTCGCGAGGTCGATGTCCTTCACCGCGAGCCCGAGCAGGGTGTCGCGCACCGCGCCGCCGACGTAGCGGGCCTGGCCCGGGCCGAGCACGGCGACCAGCGCCTGGAGGTCGGCGCGCCGGGTCCACGGCGCGGCGGGCAGGCGATCACCCATGAATCCGCAGCCGGCGCGAGAGGTTGACGATCAGCGCGGCGGTCACGCCCCAGATCTGGTGCTCCTGCCAGGTGATCTCGTAATAGGTCCGCAGCCCGCCTTCCCATTCGACCTCGCGCGGGACCTGGTTGGCCGGGTCGAGCACGAAGGCGGCGGGCGCCTCGAACCATTGCGCGACCTCGGCGGGGTTGGGGTTGATCTCGATGTCCGGCGGGACCACGGCGAGGACCGGGGTGATCTCGTAGCCCGAATGGGTCTTGTAGACGTCGGTCGCGCCGACGATCCGCACGTCGTCCGGGCGGATGCCGAGTTCCTCCCAGGCCTCGCGCAAGGCGGCCTCGACCGGGCTCTCGCCAGGGTCGATCTTGCCGCCGGGAAAGGCGATCTGGCCGGGATGGGCGCGCATGTTCGACGGGCGGTGGAGCAGGATGAAGCCGGGGTTCTCGCGCTCGGTCGCGGCGATCAGCACGGCGGCGGGGCGGAAGTCGGTCACGCCGTCGAGCCGCTGGTCGCCGAACAGCTCGGGCGGCGCGCCGTCGTGGCCCGCCTCGAAGCGGTGGCGGATGCGGTCGAACAGCGCGCTCATGCCGGCACCAGCGAGAAGGTCGCGCCCTGGCTGGCGACCGACATGTCGCCATGTTGCAAGGCGATTTCAGCCAGTTGCAGGTAAGTGCTGCGATTGAGCCGAGCTTCGGTGCCGTGCCGTACCGCGAGGTAAAGCGCGGGCGTCTCGGCGTCGCCGGCCGCGCGGAGCGGGTGCTCCGGGCCGGCGATCACCAGGTCGTCGGTGTTGAGCCGGAAGGCCAGACAGCCGTCTTCCTGCTTGACGTCGACGGCGACGAAGGCGGCGTCCTCGACGACGATGGAGAGGCGTTCCTGCGGCGTGACCAGCCAATGCCGCCCCTCGCTGTCGCGGACGAGCAGGGTGGCGAAGGCGCGGACCATGGCCGGGCGGGTGATCTCGCTGCCCTGGTGATACCAGCGCCCGTCGGCGGCGATCCGCATCTCGCTGTCGCCGCTGCGCTCGGGCCGCCATTCGCCGACCGGCGGCAGTTTGCGCTCGGCCACCAGCGCGGCGATCTCGTCCAGCGAGAGGTTTCCGAGATCGGGCGGCGGCACGTAGGGCATCGCCGGCTCGATGCCAGAACTGCTCCCGCGCGCCAAGCCTCGAGCGACGGTGCGCGGCGGGTCGCGGCAGGTCCCGGCGGGCCGGAAAGCCGCGCGCGGGCGGATTAAGGAAATGTAACTAAGGCGTCACCGGCGGCCAAAACGGCCCGGCGCAGTCTTCCCCCGGCTTCGAGCCGGCGTGGCCCGGGGCGGCATCCCGACTGAAGAGAGGGGCAGGCAATGCATCTGATCATCGCACTCGTCATGGGCGGCATCATCGGCTGGCTCGCCGGCATGGTCATGAGGGACCAGGGCGGCATCATCTGGAACATCATCGTGGGCTGCATCGGCTCGATCATCGGCCGCCTGCTGTTCGGCGCCTTCTCCGGCAACGGGCACCTGACCCAGAACCCCTTCGACGTGAAGACGCTGGCCGTCGCCTTCCTCGGCGCGGTCATCCTGCTGGCGATCTACAACCTGATCCGGCGCGGCTCGGTCCGCTGACGGGTCCGCGGGTCGAGGCGGCCGGGGGCGTTCCCCCGGCCGTTTTCGCGCGCTCAGCCCCGCCAGGGGCCCAACATGCCCCTGGGCGGCAGCACGGTGGGATTGTCGCAGCGGGCGAGCAGCCGGCGCGGCTCGAAGGGGCCGGGCAGGTCCCAGCCGCCGGTATGCTCGTTGGTAAAGCCCCAGAAGCGGCCGTAGTATTCGGGATCGCCGACCATCACCTGCGGCAGCGGCGCGCGCGGGTCGAGCGCGGCGAGGCTCGCGGTCATCAGCGCCTTGCCGTAGCCCGCGCCCTGGTGCTCGGGCAGGACGGCGACCGGGCCGACCATGATCAGCGGATGGGCGCGCCCCGCCGGATCGGTCAGCGCCACCGGCCAGCACTGGATCGTGCCGACGAGGTGGTCCGCCTCGTCGAGCGCGGCGAAGCTCAGGCCCGGCAGCCAGTCCACCCCCTCGCGCACCTTGTAGGCGGTGCGCTTGTGCCGGCCCGGCTCGAAGGCGCGGTCGAGCAGCGCCTCGACCAGCGCGGGATCGACGTTGTCGAGCGGGATGAGGTTGGCGGCGGCGACCATTGCCGCGCGCCGATAGGGCCGGGGTGCCCGCTTGTCGACCGGATTCCGCGGCGGTAGAGCAAGGTCCCATGAACGGGCGAGCGGCGGTACGGGAATGAGCATCATCATCGGCGTGGACGAGGCGGGTCGCGGACCCCTGGCCGGGCCGGTGGTCGCCGCGGCGGTCGTGCTGTGCAAGCCGCGCCCCGCCGGGCTCGACGATTCGAAGAAGCTGACCCGCACCCGGCGCGCCGAGCTGGAGGCCGCGATCAAGCGCCGCTGCCGCTGGGCGGTCGGCGTGGTCGAGGTGGACGAGATCGACCGGCTCAACATCTTCGGCGCGACCATGCTGGCGATGACCCTGGCGGTGCAGGGCCTGTGCGAGCAACTCGGCGAGGACCCGGCCGAGGTGCTGGTCGACGGCAACCTCACCCCGCACGGCCGTCGCCCCGAATGGCGTTGGAAGGCGCGGCCGATCGTCGGCGGCGACGCGCTGGAGCCGTGCATCTCGGCCGCCTCGATCGTCGGCGCACCCGCACTACGGCTGGGAGCGGAACGCCGGCTACGGCACGCCCGAGCACCTAGCGGCGCTGCGGCGGCACGGGCCGACGCCGCTGCACCGCCGCAGCTTCGCGCCGGTGGCGCAACTGGAGATGTTCGCCTGAGCTTGCCGCGTTGCCCGAGGAGAGTTCGAATGCCCTTCACCGCCGCCGACGTCCCCGACCAGACCGGACGCACGATCATCGTCACCGGGGCCAATACCGGCATCGGCTTCGAGGCCGCCAAGGTCCTCGCCGCCAGGGGCGCCCGCGTGCTCCTCGCCTGCCGCAGCCGGGACAAGGGCGAGGCGGCGATCGCGGCGATCCGCGAGGCGGCGCCCGGCGCGGACCTCGCCTTCCTGCCGCTCGACCTCGCCGATCTCGGCTCGGTCCGGGCCGCGGCGGACCTTGCCGCGCGGGAGCCGCGGCTCGACGTGCTGCTCAACAACGCGGGCGTCATGTTCCCGCCGCTGACCCGCACGGCGCAGGGCTTCGAGCTGCAATTCGGGGTCAACCACCTTGCGACCTTCGCACTGACCGCCCTGCTGCTGCCCAGGCTCGCCGAGACGGCCGGCTCGCGCGTGGTCGTCACTTCCAGCCTCGCCCACCAGCGCGGCAACCTCGCCTGGGACGACCTCAACGCGGAGCGGGGCTACAACCGCGCCCAGCGCTATTCCGACAGCAAGCTCGCCAACCTGCTGTTCGTCCAGGAGCTGGACCGGCGGCTGCGCGCGGCGGG
>CALLNA010000098.1 GCA_938005655.1 uncultured Novosphingobium sp. | reverse complement strand
GGGCCGGCGTCGACGCCCTCGGCGATCAGCAAGCCGCCGCCGACCGCGAAACCGCTGGAGGCGAGAACGCGCCCGAAGATCGGGGAATGAACCTCGCTGAGCGGAAGGTAGCCGGCAAGCTCCCCGCCCTGCTCCAGCGTCAGGGCCAGCGCAGGGTTGCCCGTCCCGGCCGCGACCGCGAGCAGCCAGTCGGGCCGGTGGAACGGGGTGGCCTCGGGCTGTCCCTCCAGCCAGGATTCAATCCGGCGGCGTTCGTGGGCATCGCCGAGGTCCGCCAGGCGAACCTGTTGGCGCGCGTGGAGGAAGGGCGCGTTCATGCGGCGAGCAACTCCGGCACGGGCTCGGCCAGCGCGGCCTCGCGTGCGGCCAGCGCGTCCATCCGGCCCCAGGCGAACTCGCCGACGAGCTGGCGCAGCTTGCCCGACATCTGCTCCAGCCGCGAATAGTGGCGCAGCCGCGACTTGAGCGGGGCATTGCCGACGCGGGGCTGGCCGGGATCGATCTCCCACGGATGGAAGTAGAACACCGCCGGGCGGCGATCGCGGCGATTGACCTGGCGGATCGCCCAGCGCGAGAAGGCGTAGGGCAGGACACGGAAGAAGCCGCCCCCGCCCGCGGCCAGGCGGCGCCCGGCGAACTCGGCGGTGGTGACGGGGATCTCGATCAGGTCCGCCCCCGGCAGCGGCCTGAAGGCGAAGCGCGGCGCCTCGCGCCAGCCGTAGTGGTCGTGCGCGATCGGGGCGACGCTGGAACTGTAGGCGAAGCCCTGCTCGGCCAGGACCTCGTAGGCCCAGGGGGTGCGCCGGTCGATCGAGAAGCTCGGCGCGCGATAGCCGGTCACCCGGATGCCGCCGGTATCCTCGATGGTCTTGCGGCTGCGGTCGGGGTGGGCGGCGAAGCCCTTGGCGTCGAAAGTGAAGACCCGCGCGTGGTCCCAGCCGTGGCTGGCAAGCTCGTGCCCCGCCGCCGCGATCCGCCGCATCAGCGCGGGATGGCGCTCGGCCACCCAGCCCAGGGTGAAGAAGGTCGCCTTGACCCCGGCCTCGGCGAACATCGCCAGGATCGCGTCGCAATTGCGCTCGACCCGGTCGGCCAGGCCGTCCCAGCTATCCTTCGCGATCACATGCTCGAAGGCGCCGACGTGGAACCAGTCCTCGACGTCGACCGAGAGGCCGTTGATGGGAGGCTGCGGGGGCATGACGGGCGCCTCGACGAAGGGATCAGGCAGCGGCGCGCTGGGCGTCGTCGCCTTCGATCCACTCGATCAGCATGGTCAGCGTGTGGCGGATCGTGCGGTCCTGCTCGGTGAGGCGGTTCTCCAGCGCCCCCAGCCGTTCGGTCAGCACGGCGACCTGGGCGGCGGTATCCACCTCCGGCAAGGACGCCTGGTGATCGCCGTTGGCCAGCTCGATCACGGCCTGCTGCAATTCGGCGATCTGCGCGTCCCGCTCGGCCAGCGCCGCCTGCATCTCGGCGAGGATATGGCCGTGGTCCGGCGCGGCGGGCGCAGGCGGTGTCTCGACGAAGAAATCGGGCTCCTCGGGCGCGGCGGCGGGCTGCGCCGCCGGAGCCTCGGCCGGACGGGCCGCACCGAGCGTGCCGTCGCGCTTCAGCTCCTCCACGACCTGCGCGAGCATGGCCGCGTCGATCTCGCGGCGCTGCTCGACCGCGCCGAGCAGCAGCAGCCGGTTCGCGATCTGGTTGATCCGCCGCGGCACGCCCGCCGAAGCCTCGTAGAGGGCGGGATAGACGCGCGGGTCGATCAGCGGATTGCCGGTCCAGCCAACCAGGGCCAGCCGGTGCTCGACATAGGGCTGGATCTCGCCCGGCTCCATCGCTTCCAGGTGATGGGTCGCGATCACCCGCTGCCGGAGCTGCTCCAGCCCCGGATGATGATTGAGCGTATCGCGGAACTCGGGCTGGCCGAGGAGCAGGGTCTGCAACAGCGGATGGGCCCCGAGTTGGAAGTTCGAGAACATCCGCAGCTCCTCGAGCGCCTCGATCGAGAGGTTCTGCGACTCGTCGACGATCAGCAGGCAGCGCCGCCCGGCCCGGGCCTCCTCGTGGAGGAAGGACTCGATGGCGCCGAGCGCGGAGGCCTTGTCGTGGCCCTCGACCGGCAAGCCGAAGGCCTGCGCCACGACATGGACCAGCTCCTCGCCACCGAGCTTGCTGGTGACGATCTGCGCCGCGGTCAGGCGGTTGGCGTCGATCGTCGCCATCAGGTGGGCGACCAACGTGGACTTGCCCGCGCCGACCTCGCCGGTGATGACGATGAAGCCCTCGCCCTGGGCCAGGCCGTAGCCGAGATAGGACAGCGCCTTGCGGTGGGTCGCGCTCTCGAAATAGAAGCCCGGGTCCGGCGTGAGCTGGAAGGGGCGACCCGTGAGCCCGAAGAAATCGTCGAACATGCAGCCTACTCCATCGGGCTCTAGAAGCTGTACCGCACGCCCGCGAGGGCGGAGGCGGTCCAGTAATCGTCTTCGTACTGGCGGCTGACCCCGTCGATCCCCAGCGCGACGGTGCCGGAGAGCCGGCTGGTCAGCCAGCGGCGGTAAGCGACCGTGGCGCCGAGCGCGCTCGCGTTGCCCGTACCGGCAAATCCGCTCTGGAACCAGTTGGCGTAGATGTTGCCGCTCAGGCTCGACCGCTGGTCGAGTTGCGCGTCGAGATAGGCGGCGAGCCAGAAGTTCTCGTCGATCACGCCGTTGGCGCTGGCCAGGACCGTGCCGGGCGCGGCGAAGAACTTGCGGCGGTCGTAGCCCACCCCGATCCCGGTCTGGATGCGGCCGAGGTCGAGGCCCCAGGTCGCCGCCACGCCGCGGGCGCGGAAGGTCGAGGAACGGATCGAGCCGAGCGCGCCGCCCAGGCACGAGCCCTGGTCGAGCGAGGCGACGCAGTTGGTGATGTCGCCCGACAGCGGGTTGCGGATCGCCTGGAACTGGGTCGGCAGGTTCTCCAGCGCGCGGTTCACCTGGCCGCCGAAGCCGGCAACGTTATCGTAAACCGAGATGTTCACGCTCTGGCGGCGGCTCGGCGCCCAGCCGAAGGTGCCGTAGAAGCTGGTCGAGCCGTAGCGGCGGCCGATATGGGCCTCCAGGTTGGTCCGCGGGCTGGGCTTCCACAGTACGCCGACGTCCCAGATGATCCCTTCGGCCTCGTAGGCGATCCGCCGCGGGGCGGACTTGTCCGTGACGAGGCGGCCGTCGCTGCCGACCACCGGCACGCCGCCGACGATCACCGCGTCGCGGCTCGATATCTCGACGTCCTCGTAACCGATACCGCCGACCAGGGCGACGCTCTGGCCCACCGGCACGGTCACGTCGGCGCGGGCGTGGAAGTCCTTCACCCGCTGGTCGAGGTTGGAGACGTCTTCCTGGTAATAGCCGGCGCCCGCGCCGATCCCGACGGGAAGCACGTCATGCGGCCTGGTCCCGACATGGACCTCGGCGTTGTGGACGGTCGAACTGTCGAACACGTCGACCGGCGCCGCGCCGGGCGTCACGACCAACGAATCCGGCTCCGTCACCTTGGTATAGCCGAAGTGGTAATGGCCATCGATCTTGACGTCGCCGGCATAGGTCGAGACCGAGGGGCCGGCATAGAAGGAGTAGATCTTGCTGGTGTTGCCCACGTCGTCGAGCGGCGCGGCGATCGAGGCGCCGTTGCCTTCCACGCGGGTCCGCTGGGCCATCGCGCCCACGTCGAAGCGGACGGACTTCTGGACCACGCCGAGCGAGGCCCGCGCGACGCCGCTGATCGTGTCGCTGTCCTCGGCCCGGCCGTAGCCGAAGCGGCGCTCGTACCGCAGCGAGACCGAGGCCGCGTTGTTGCGGCCGTTGACCGTCGCATCGACGCCCGCGGCGAGCGTGGTATAGGTCAGCGTGTCGCTGCCCGGCGCCAGCTCGGCATCGACGATCTGCGCGGCCTCGATATAGGGCGTGACGCTCACATGGCCCACGCGGGGGCCGCCACGCTTGCCGCGACGCGGGGCATCCTTGCGGATATCCCCGCCGTCGCCCGGCGCAGCCTCGCTCGAAGCTCCGTCACCGTCACCATAGCCGATCGACTGCGCATGAGCCGGCCCGGCCAGCGCGAGCAAGGCCGCGCCGCCCAGGAAACCGATTGCAAGACGATTGCGCATCGTCACCCTCCATACCCGTAGTAGGCTCCGAAGCGGCGGCCGCTCGGGCTGAACTGGACCCCATTCAACAGCAACTGGATGTTGGGGCAGGCCGAGAGGAGCGAGACCGCATCCTCCAGGGCGCCCTGCCCCGTCCGGTCGGCGCGCACGACGACGAGCGCCTGGCCGACATATTTCGCCAACTCCGCCGCGGGCGAGGCCGCCAGCGCCGGAGGCGAATCGAAGATCACGATGCGGTTCGGCGCGCCTTCGCTCAAGCGATCGAGCACGGTCCTGGCCCGCGAGGTCGAGAGATATTCGGAATCCGACGTCGTCGCCTCGCCCGCGGGCAGGACCCAGAGGCCGGGAACATCCGTGCCGACCACGCAATCGGCGACGTCGATCGCGGGATCGGCCAGGGCGTCCATCAGGCCCGGGCCGCCCGGCAGGCCGAGCGCCGAAAGCACCGAGGGCTTGGCGAAGTCGGCATCGACGAGAATGACCTCGCTCTCCTTCTCCGCCGCCATCGCCAGGGCGAGGTTCAGCGCGCAGTAGGTCTTCCCCTCGCCCGGATGGGGCGAGCAGATCAGCACCCGCTGAGCGGCTGCTCCCGCGCCCTCGCACCGCAACTCGGCGGCCTGGAGCAAGAGCTGGCGCTTGACGATGCGGAACTCCTCCAGGAGCGCGCTGACGGCGCCCTCGGGCACGATCAGCCCCTGGTCGCGGAGGTGGGCGCGGTCGATCGGATGGCGGACCGCGGAGAACACGGCCGGCGCGGCAGCGGGAGGCACCGGAACAGCCGGCGCGGGGGCCGCAGGCGTCTCGACGACCGGAGCCGGGACGACCGCCGCCACGGGAGCGGCCTCAGCCGCCGGAACCGGCGCTGCGGGCGGGGCAACGGGCACGACCGGAGCCGCAACCGGCGCGGGCGCGCGATGGCGCAGGCCCGGCTTGACCGGCGCCGGCGCGAGGTCGGCCGGGACCGGCGGCGGCGCGAGGCCGCCGAGGTCGAAACGGCTGACAGCCCGCTCGATCAGTGAGCGGGTGTCGGCGGACGGCAGGGGAATCTTGCTGTGCTCGGTCATCGTCTCATCCCACCATCCGCAACTGCATCGTCTCTGCGGCGAGCAGGATCACGAACAGTCCGCCCAGCGCGGCACTGGCCGCATAGAACCGCTTCTGCCTCTGCCGGCGCACCACCTGCGCCGCCTCGGTCACGGTCTCGGAGATCGCGCCGAGCACCGGCAGGCCGAGCGCCTTCTCCAGCTTGCCTGCCGTCGCGAAGGTCGAGCGAATCTGGCTCATGGCGAAGGCCGCGCCGCAGCCCCCGGCCAGGCCGATGAAGAACACTCCGAGCAGGAGCAGCATCCGGTTCGGCGCAGCCGGCGCGCGCGGCAGGATCGGCGGATCGATGACCTGGAACTTGACGATGGAGCGCTCGGTCTCGACCTGGCCGCGCAGGCGCAGCTCCTCGCGGTCCTGGAGCATCTTGTCGTACTGTTCCTTGAGCACGTTGTAGTCGCGGCTGATCCGCGCGGCCTCGGCGGCCAGCTCCGGGTTGGCGATCTGGCGCGCGGTGAGCTGCGCCGAATCCCCCTGGATCGCCGCGCGCCGCGCCATCAGCGCCTGGACGTTGGCCTGGCGCTCGGCCTTGATCGACTGGAGCGAGGCATAGGCGGGGTTCGGGATGCCGCCCGAGGGGTTGTTGCCCTCGGCCTGGACCTGGGCCCGCAGGGCGTTGACCTGGTTGCGCGCGGAGATCACGTCGGGATGGCTGTCGGTGAGCCCCCGCGAGCGCATCGCGGCGAGGTCGGCCTGAGCCTGGCCCAGCGCGGCCCGCGCGCCGCCGGTCGGCCCCGCGCCCGGCAGGGTCTGGGGCGTGCCGGCAAGCTGGCCGTTGATCGCGGCCAGCGCGGACTGGGCGGCGGCGAGATCGGCATCGAGCCCGCGCATCTCGGCGCGGCTCGCCTCCATCCGCTGCTGCAAGGTGGCCCCACCCTGGGCGAGGTCGGGATTGTGTGCCTCGAACTCCATGCGACGCTGCTCGGCCGCTTCGAGTTGCTTCTGGCGGTCGGCAAGCTGCTGGTTCATGAATTCCAACGTCTGGGCCATCTCGCCGCGGTTGCCGGCGACATTGTCGTCACGGAAGATGTCGATCAGCTTCTGGACGATGTCCTGGGCGAGCTTGGCGTTCTCGGCGTCGGACAGGTTGCCGCGGCCCGAGGTCGCGGTGATCTCGAACAGGTTGTCCTGCGCGCTGACGACCTTGACCGCCTTGGTCAGGCCACCCACCGCGCTCTCCATGTCCTTGGGCGTCTTGACGTCGTCGCCGATGCGCGTGCCGCGGACCACCTTCTCCAGGTTGATCGCGCTGACCAGGGTCTGGCGGACCTTCTCCACCGCGCGCTTCTGGTCATCGGAATTGATCCCGATCTTGGCGGCCAGCGCATCGTCGAGCTGGACGAAGATGCGCGTCTTCGCCTCGTACTTGTTCGGGATCATCGCCACGACCAGCCAGCCGAGCAGGCAGATCGCCCAGGCAACCCCGAGCGCCAGCCAGCGGCGATGCCAGACGGCGTAGAGCGCGGTGCGCAGTTCGTCGAAAAGGTTGGTCATATCCCCCCGCGCGCCCCGCTCAGAACATGCTCTCGGGGATGATGATGACGTCGCCCGGCTTCAGCATCACGTTGGCGCGGCTGTCGCCCTTCTTGAGCAGGTCGCCCAGCTTGACCGCATATTCCTGCTGCCGGCCCGACTCCTTGTCGAAGCGGATCAGCTTGGCCCGGTTGCCGGCTGCATATTCGGATAGGCCGCCTACCGCGATCATCGCGTCGAGCAGCGTCATGTTGGCGCGGTAAGGCAGCGAAGCGGGCTTCTCGGTCGCGCCGACGATGCGGACCTGCTGGCTGAAGGTGCCGGCGAACTTGTTGACGATCACCGAGACCAGCGGCTCCTGGATATATTGCGAGAGCTGGAGCTTGATGTCCTCGGCCAGCATCGAGGGCGTCTTGCCCACGGCCGGCATGTCGGTGATCAGCGGCGTGGTGATCCGCCCGTCCGGCCGAACCTGGACGCTCGCGCCCAGCTCGGGATTGCGCCAGACGAAGATCGTCAGCTCGTCGAGCGGGCCGATCACGTATTCCTCGCCCGGCCCTTCCTGCATGGCGACGAAGGAGGCGGGCGGAAGCTGCGGGGCCTTACCGGAGGCGGCCGCGCTGGAGATCGCCGGGCCCGAGATCGATAGGGCCGCCACGGCGCTACCGGCAAGCAGGCGGGCAAAACGACTGGTGATCATCGACGGCGTCCTCGCAGCGACCGCCCCGCCTCGAACCGCTCGGGTCCGGGCGCGAGCCGGCTATTCAGCCTTCGCTATGATCCGAAAGGGTGAACATAGCGTTAGCCTTGAGCCCAAGTGCCGAAGTCCACGAGGGTTTTGCGAAGCCGGTCCCAAAGCGGGACAGCGCCTTGCCGGAAGGTTAAACGAGCATCTCCAGCGCCGGCCCCTGGCCGAGGAACATGGCCGGGCTGGCGCTGGCACCATAGGCCCCGGCGCAGAACACCGCGATCAGGTCGCCGACCTCGGCCCGCGGAAAACCGCCCTTGTTGGCGAGAACATCGAGCGGGGTGCAGAGGCAGCCGACGACGCTCGCCTCCTCCTCGACCGCGGCGCCGAAGCGCGTCGCCACGGCAACCGGATAGTTGCGGCGGACCACGGTCCCGAAGTTGCCCGAGGCGGCGAGCTGGTGGTGGAGGCCGCCGTCGGTGACGAGAAAGACCTCGCCGTGGCTGACCTTGCGGTCGACGACGCGGCAGAGATAGACGCCCGCTTCTCCCACCAGATGCCGGCCAAGCTCGATGCAGAACTCGGTATCGGCAAGCTCGGGCGGCAAGGCCACAAGCCGCTCGCCGAGGGCCTGCCCGATCCGGGCGGTATCGAGCGGCTCGTCGCCCGGGAAATAGGGGATGCCGAAGCCGCCGCCGAGATTGCAGTGCGGCAGCGGCGCGCCGCTCTCCCGCGCCAGCCTGGCCGCCAGGTCGAGCGTCTGGCGCTGGGTCTCGACGATCGCCTCGGCGTCGAGCGCCTGGCTGCCGGCGGCGGCATGGAAGCCCCGCCACTGTGCGCCCGCGGCGATGATCCTGCAGGCCAGGGCGGGTACCCGTTCGGCGTCGAGGCCGAAGGGCTTGGCCCCGCCGCCCATCTTCATGCCGGAGCCCTTGAGGTCGAACTCGGGGTTCACCCGAATCGCCAAGCGCGGCGCCTTGCCGAAGCGTTCGGCGATCCGCAGGGCCCGGTCGGCCTCGGCCTCGGATTCGAGATTGAGCGTGACGCCGGCGAGGATCGCGGCCTCCAGCTCGGCATCGCGCTTGCCGGGGCCGGCGAAGCTGACCACGGCGGGATCGATGCCGGCCGCGCGGACCAGCTCCAGCTCGCCGCCGGAGGCGATGTCGAAGCCGTCGACAAGAGTGTCGAACAGCTTGAGAATTGGCCCATAAGGGTTTGCCTTGACGGCGTAATGTATCGCCACCCGCTCGGGCAGATGCTGGCGCAGCGACGTCACGCGGTCACGGATGCGGGAGGTCGAATAGACGAACAGAGGGGTGCCGCCGGCCGCCTCGACCAATTCGGTAGCGGGACGACCGTCGATGACCAGCACGCCGTCGCGCGCATCATAGCCGGCGGGGATCGGGCCGAGCGGCTTCACGCGGCGAGCTCCGCATAGAGGCCCGTCCGGTCGATCTTGCCGTTGGGACCGATCGGCATGGCTTCGCGCCAGTGGATAACTTTCGGTTGCATGAAATTCGGCAGTTCCTGCAAGAGGATAGACGGCAATCTTTCCTCGGCGTCGGCATGGCCGGGCGCCGCGCGGACGATCAGGCGGACCGCCCGGCCCAGGCGCTCGTCGGCAATGCCCAGAGCCACCGCTTCGGCGACGAGCCCGGTGGCGAGCGCGGCCTCCTCGATCTCCTGCGGGCTGATCCGGTTGCCCGCGCTCTTGATCATGGCGTCACGCCGTCCGACGAAATAGAGCAGCCCCCCGGCGTCGCGCCGCACCCGGTCGCCCGACCAGACGGCCATGCCGCCGTAGCGCGAGGCGGCCGGGGCGGGCTTGTAGCGCTCGGCGGTACGGGCAGCGTCCTGCCAATAGCCCTGCGCCACGAGCGGGCCGCAATGGACCAGTTCGCCCTCCTCGTCGTCCGCGGCAATTTCTCCCGCGTCGTTGACGACCAGGATTTCGGCATGGGGAATCGCCTTGCCCATCGAGGTCGGATGCGTGTCGATCAGCGCGGGGTCGAGGAAGGTCGAGCGGAAGGCCTCGGTCAGGCCGTACATGGCGAACAGCCGGGCCTGCGGGAACAACACGCGCAGGCGGCGGACGAGGTCCGGCGTCAACGCACCGCCGCTGTTGGTCAGGCGGCGCAGGCTAGCGGCGACCGCGGCGGGCCAGTCCTGCTCGGTGAGCTGGACCCAGAGCGGCGGAACGGCGGCGAGCGTCGTGACGCCGTGGCGCTCCACCGCCTTCACGACGTCGCGCGGGGTCAGGTAGTCCAGGGGAATCGCGCAGGCCCCGGCGTACCAGGTCGAGAGAAGCTGGTTCTGGCCGTAGTCGAAGGACAGCGGCAGGACGGCGAGCGTCCGGTCGTCGGGCGCGAGGCCGAGATAGGTCGCGACGCTCTCGGCCCCCAGCCACATATTGGCGTGGCTGAGCATCACGCCCTTGGGCTTCCCGGTCGAACCCGATGTATAAAGGATCGCCGCCAACTCATTTGGATCACTAGACGATTCTGCAAGATCGGCGTTCATGGCCGCCGCCTCGCCGAGCGCTTCGGCCTCGCCGATCGTCCGGCAGTCCTCGGGCACGTCTCCGTCCTCGAGGCTCGCGAGCCGGGCCGGGGTGCCGATCAGCAGGCGCGCACCGCTATCGGCCAGGATATGGCCGACCTGGGCCCGCTTGAGCAGGGGATTGACCGGCACGTGGACCAGGCGCGCCCGCGCCGTCACCAGCGGCATCAGGCAGGTCAGCTCGCCCTTGGCGGCCCAGGTGGCGATCCGCGCGCCGTCCTCGTCGACCTGGGCCCGCAGCCAGGCGGCCAGGCGAGAGACACGCGATCTTAAGTCCTTGTAGCTAAGCGTCTCCCCACGCAGCACGAGCGCGGGATCACCGTCCGCTCCCCTCAGGGCGAGACGGTCGAGCGGCAGGATCGCGGTTGCGGATGGTGCGGGCACGGTGTCCAAGGGGTTGTTCAAGGCCAATGGCGGTCGAATACCACGACGATCTTAACGAAGTGCAAGGCGCCCCCGTGCTGGTGCGCCTGCTCGAGGCGCCGGCCGCCGCCGCGCCGTTCGACCGGCTCGCCTGGTGGCGCGCCCTGGCCGAGGAATGCGGCATAAGACCGCTGCTTGCGGTCGCCCGCGACGGCAAAGCGCGGGCCGTCCTGCCGCTGCGCCGGGAACAGGACGCACTTCAGGAACTCGGCAACTGGTACAGCTTTCGGGTCGCGCCGATCGTCAGCCAAGGGGCCGATGCCGTGGCCCTGTTAAGCACGATCGCCCGCGACATCGGCGAGCGCGCCGGGCGGATCGTCCTGTCGAAGGTATCGGAGGAAGACGCCGCGATCCTGGCCGAGGCATTCCGCGCCGCCGGATGGTTCGCCACCATGACGCCATGCGACGTGAACCACGTCCTGCGGGTCAACGGCCGGACCTATGCCGAATACCTTGCCGGCCGCCCGGGCCAGGTCCGCACCACGCTCAAGCGCAAGGCAGGCAAGGTCGAAGTCCGCCTGCTGACGCAGTTCGACGATGCGGCCTGGGACGCCTACGAGGCGATCTATGCGCGAAGCTGGAAGCCCGAGGAGGGCTCGCCCGCGTTCCTGCGCCGCTTCGCCCGCGAGGAAGGCGCTCCGGGCCGCCTCCGCTTCGCCCTGGCCCTGGCCGAGGGTCAGCCCGTCGCCGCGCAGTTCTGGACCGTCGAGGCCGGCACGGCCTTCATCCACAAGCTCGCCCATGTCGAGGAGGCCAAGCCGCTCTCCCCCGGCACGACGCTCAGCGCCGCGCTGTTCGAGCAGGTGATCGACCGCGACGGCGTGACGCTGGTCGATTTCGGCACCGGCAACGACGGCTACAAGCGCGACTGGATGGAGGAGGTCCGCACCCGCTACCGGATCGAGCTGCTGCAGCCCTTGCGGCCGAAAAACTGGCCCGCGATCGCCAAGGCCGGGCTACGGCGGCTTGCGGTGGCGGCAGGGCGTGGCTAGAGGCGCGGAAAATAGGGCCGCTAAAGGACCGAGGGGGCCGATGAGCCAGAATACCGATCAGTTGCTTCGCAAGATCCTGACCGACGTGCTCGGGCTCAAGGCGGGCCAGGCGGACAAGTTCACCGGGGAGACCGGCTTGTTCGGCGACCTGCCCGAGCTGGATTCGATGGCCGTCGCCGGCCTCCTGACCGAGATGGAGGACCGCCTCGACATCGTGATCGAGGACGACGAGGTCGATGGCGAGCTGCTTGAGACGTTCGGGTCCCTGCAGGCCTTCGCCGAGGCGAAACGCGCCGCGGCGTGATCGCCAGCTATCCCTGCCCCGGCGGGGCCGCCGACGAATTCACCCTGGCCTTCGATCGCGGGCGGGAGCGCCGCCTGCTGATCGTCCCCGCGCTGTTCGAGGAAGCCAACCGCCTGCGGCGGCTGACCGTGGAGATCCTGCGCCGGCTCGACGCGGCGGGAATCGACTGCTTCCTGCCCGACCTGCCCGGCTGCAACGAAAGCCTGCAACCGCTGGAGGGCCAGACGCTGGATAGCTGGCGCACGGCAATGACGGCGGCGGCGCGGCACTTCGCGGCGACCCACGTACTGGGCGTTCGCGGCGGCGCGCTGCTCCAGCCGGAGCTGCCGGGCTGGCGCTATGCCCCGGTCAAGGGCGCGAACCTGCTACGGCAGATGCTCCGCGCGCGGATCGTGGTCTCGCGCGAGCAGGGCCTGAGCGAGACCCAGGAGAGCCTGCTGGAGGCCGGATCGCGCGAGGGACTGGAGCTGGTCGGCTATCGGCTCGGCGCGGGCCTGCTCGGCCAGCTTCAGGCCGCGGAGCCAGCCCCCGCCAGCGACATTCCGCAGGACATGGTGGGCGGCGGCGGCCTCTGGCTGCGCGCCGAGCCGGGCGAGGACCGCGCCCAGGCCGACGCCCTCGCCGCCATCGTCGCCGTGGGCCTCAAGGCATGATCCGGCGACACCTGACCTTCCCCTGCGAGGGCTCGACCCTGGTCGGCACGCTGGACGAGGCGAACGGCGCGACCGGCCTGCTGCTGGTCTCCGGCGGCAACGAGCTGCGCTCGGGCGCCTGGTCGGGACAAGCGCAGCTCGCGGCCCGGATCGCGGCGCGGGGCTTTCCCGTGTTCCGCTACGACCGCCGCGGCGTTGGCGACAGCGACGGGCCGAACGGCGAGTTCCGCAGCGCCGGCCCGGACATCGCCGCCGCCCTCACCGCGTTCCGCGAGGCCGCGCCGCAGGTCGCGCGGATCGTCGCCATGGGCAACTGCGATGCGGCAAGCAGCCTGATGCTGGCCGGAGGCGCGGGCTGCGACGCGCTGACCCTGTCCAACCCCTGGACCATCGAGGAGAGCGCGGACGAGCCCTCCCCCGAGGTCCTGCGCGATCACTACAAGCGGCGCCTGGCCAGCCCCGAGGCACTCAAGCGGCTACTCACCGGGCAGATCCCGATCGGCAAGCTCCTGCGCAGCCTGCTGGCCGCCCTGCGCCCCGCGCCCGCCCCGACCTCGCTGGCGCAGGATATGGCCGCGGGAATCGCAGGTTTTGCCGGGCCGATCGCGATCCTCATCGCCGAGCGCGACCGGACGGGAATCGCCTTCCTCGGCGCCTGGGACAAGGCCGATCCGCGCATCCGGCGCTGTGCCGGGGCCTCGCACAGCTATGTCGAGCCCGAGGCGCGGGAATGGCTGGAAGCCCAGGTGCTGGAAATGCTTTCGTCATCCCGGGGCTGAACCCGGGATGACGTCATGAAGCCGCGGCGACCACCGCCCGGGCTTCCTCGAACTCGCGCGCGGCAAGGAAGCGCTCGGCGTCGAGCGCGGCCATGCAGCCGGTGCCGGCCGCCGTCACCGCCTGGCGGTAGACGTGGTCCATCACGTCGCCGCAGGCGAAGACGCCGGGGACCGCCGTCTTGGGCGTGCCGGGCTGGACCAGGATATAGCCGCTGTCGTCGAGTTCGAGCTGGCCTTTGAACAGCTCGGTCGCCGGGGCGTGGCCGATGGCGACGAAGGCGCCTTCGGTCGAAAGCTCGGACTTCTCGCCGGTCACGGTGTCGGTCAGGGCCAGGCCGGTGAGACCGCCGGCGAGCGGATCGCCGAGAAAACGGTCGACCGCCTTGTTCCAGATGACGGTGATGTTCGGGTGAGCGAACAGCCGGTCCTGGAGGATCTTCTCGGCCCGCAGCGAATCGCGGCGGTGGACCAGGGTCACGTCCTGGCTGTGGTTGGTGAGGTACAGCGCCTCCTCGACCGCGGTGTTGCCGCCGCCGATCACCACGACCTTCTTGCCGCGGTAGAAGAACCCGTCGCAGGTGGCGCAGGCCGAGACGCCCTTGCCGCCCAGCTCATGCTCGCCCGGCACGCCGAGCCACTTGGCTTGGGCGCCGGTGGCGATGACCAGGGTCTCGCCCTCGTAGACGTCGCCGCCGTCGCCCACGGCGCGGAACGGCCAGCTTGTGGTGTCGACCGAGACGATCGTGTCCCACATCATCCGTGTGCCGACATGCTCGGCCTGAGCCTGCATCTCCTGCATCAGCCAGGGCCCTTGGATCACCTCGCGGAAGCCGGGATAGTTCTCGACATCGGTGGTGATAGTGAGCTGCCCGCCGGGCTGGAGGCCCTGGACGACGATCGGCTGGAGCCCGGCCCGCGCCCCGTAGATCGCCGCCGAAAGCCCGGCCGGGCCGGAGCCGATAATCAGCATGCGGGTGGTGTGCGTCGTCATGTGGGCCCTCCGATAGTGCCGCCGCAGATAGGTATTCGTGCCGGGGAAATCGAGTCCCAAGTGGGGTTCGATTGACGCGGTGGCGCAGGACGCGCAAACCGCCGCGCATGATCTTATCCGGACCGACCTCCAACAGCTTCATGTCGCAGCGGCTGCGGCTCCACTACGTCGACTGGGGCAACCCGGACGCGCCGCCGCTGATCCTCCAGCACGGCGGGCGCGATCACTGCCGCTCGTGGGACTGGGTGGCGCAGGAGCTGCGGCACGACTGGCACGTCATCGCCGCCGACCTGCGCGGCCACGGCGACAGCGCCTGGTCGCCCGACGGCGACTACACGATGAACGCCTACGTCTACGACTTCGCCCAACTCGTCCACACGCTGGGCTATCGCGAGGTGACGATCGTCGCCCATTCGCTGGGCGGCAACATCGCGACGCGGTTCACCGGACTCTATCCCGACAAGGTCCGCAAGCTCGCCAATATCGAGGGCCTGGGTCCCTCGCCGACGATCCTCGCCGAGCGCGACGAGGCCGGCTATGCGGCACGGCTGCGCGAATGGATCGACAACAAGCGCGCCGCCGCCGGGCGGATGCCGCGGCGCTATCCCACGCTCAAGGCGGCCTACGAGCGGATGAAGGAGGAGAATGCCTATCTCACAGACGAGCAGGCCCGCCACCTCACCATCCACGGCGTCGCCCGCAACGAGGACGGGACCTGGAGCTGGAAGTTCGACAACTACCTGAACGTCTGGCCGGTCGACTACACGCCGCAGAGCGACATCGACAGCCTGTGGCACGCGATCACCTGCCCGATGCTGCTGTTCTACGGCCAGGACAGCTTCGCCACCAACCCGGAGAAGGACGGGCGCATCCGGCATTTCAGCACGGCCCGGGTGATCGAGTACGAGAACGCCGGGCACTGGCTGCACCACGACCAGTTCGAGCGGTTCATGGACGACCTGCGGGCCTTCCTCTGACCCGGATCGAGCGCGAAGATCAGGCCTCGGTCAGGTTCTCGCGCAGCCGCTCGCGCAGAGCCGCGCCGGCGCCGAGCTCCTGCTCCAGCCAGCCGCGTTCCGAACCGTATTTCTCGCGCATCTCGGCGAAGGCGGCTTCGAGATATTCGGCCTCTACGCCCATCAGGACGCGCAGCACGTCCTCGTCTATCGTGCCTGTGGTCGCCTTGATCGTCTCCGCGCCGGCGCGGATGCGCGCCTCGACGTCGCCAGCGGTATTGGTCAGCAGGTAGTCGGCGATGATGTCGTCCTTGTGGACGCCCGCCGCCAGGTGGACCGCCGCGACGGCGATGCCTGTGCGGTCCTTGCCCGCCATGCAGTTAATCAGGATCGCCTGCTCGCCGTTGGCGAGATCGGCCAGCATCCGGCCGACCAGCGCGGTCAGCTCCGGGCGGAAGGCAATCCGGCCGTAGTTGCGCCGCAGCCCCTCGCGCGCCGAGGCCGCATCGCGCTGGCGCGGTACGGCGCGGGCGGCAGCGATATGCGGGGCATTCTCGAGGGACGGGCTTGCCGCATGGTGGATCGCCGCCGCGAAGCCCTCCGGACGGCGGCAGGGATGCAGCGCGCGCTCCTTATCGGTGCGCAGGTCATAGACCGCGGTCAGGCCGAGAGTGGCGACCTGGGCCAGATCCGCATCGGTCGCGCCATGGTGCTGGCCGGAGCGCCACAGCCTGCCGGTCTTGAGGCGCCTGCCGCCGGCCACGGGATAACCGCCGAAATCGCGAAAATTGTGGATGCCTTCGAGCGTCAGGATACGGCCATCGGCCATGCAGGGGGTTCCTTCGGGATTGATACTTGCCATGCTTACTATCGGTATGCATAGCAAATCAAATCGCGAGGATTCGAGGAAGACAATTGTGGCTGAAGGCGATGCTGCCGCCATCCGGGTCGAGGAGACCGCCCCGGTCGAGGAAACCGCGCGTTCCCGCTCACGCTGGCGGGGGCCGCTGCTGCTGGCCGCGCCGGTCGTGGTGCTGCTCGGCGTCCTCTACTTCTACCTGACCGGCGGGCGCTACGAGTCGACCGACAACGCCCCGATCCAGTCGGGCCAGGTCGGCATCGCGCCGGATATCGACGGCAAGGTCGTCTCGATCGAGGTCCACGAGAACCAGCGCGTGACCAACGGCCAGGTGCTGTTCCGCATCGCCGCCGACACCGCCGCCGCCGCCGTGGCCGAGGGCGAGGCTAAGCTCGCCTCCGCCCGCACCGACATCGGCGCCAAGCAGCAGGACTATCGCGCCGCCCTTTCCGACGTCCAGGCGGCCGAGGCGCAGCTCGCCTTCGCCCAGGGCGAGGCAGGACGGCAGCGCTCACTGCTGGCAGAGGGCATCTCTTCGCGCTCGCAGGCCGACCAGGCCCAGGCCTCGGCCCGGACCGCCGCCAGCGCCGTCGCCGCGGCGCGCGCCAAGGCCGAGAGCCTGCGCGCCGAGCTTTCGGGCAACGTCGACGGCGCGCTCGACAGCCAGCCCGCCGTGCGCGAGGCCGCCGCCGCGCTCCAGCGCGCGCAGATCAAGCTCGGCAACACGGTGGTCCGCGCACCGCAGGACGGCATCGTCACCCGCGTCAACCAGCTCCAGGTCGGCAGCTACGTCATCACCGGGCGGCCGGTCTTCGTGCTGACGGGCCTGCGCTTCTGGGTCCAGGCGAACTTCAAGGAGAACCAGCTCCACTACATGCGCCCGGGCCAGCCCGCCGAGATCGAGATCGACGCCTTCCCCGACCACAAGCTGAAGGGCCGCGTGGCGAGCTTCAGCCCGGGCACCGGCTCCAGCTTCTCGGTCCTGCCGGCGGAGAACGCCACGGGCAACTGGGTCAAGGTCGTGCAGCGCCTGCCGATCGAGATCTCGATCGACCAGGTGCCCGCCGGCCTGCCGCTCAGCGCCGGGCTCAGCGTCAACGTCAAGGTCGACACGGGCCACCAGCGGCACCTGTTCGGGGCGGATACGCCGCCCAGCGCGCCCCGCGCCGGAAAGGCGGGTCAGGCACCCCGGTCGTGAGCCAGCCGGCAAGCCAGGGGGACTATCCCGATCCGGTACGGCGCCTGCTGATCACGATCCCGTCGATGCTGGCCTCGACCATGGTCGCGGTCGACATCACGATCGCCAACGTCGCCCTGCCGCACATGCAGTCCTCGCTCTCGGCCTCGGCCGACCAGGTGGTCTGGGTCCTGACCTCCTACCTGATCGCCAGCGCCATCGCGACGCCGCTCTCGGCGAGCCGCTACGGCCGCAAATGGGTGATGGTCGCCTCGGTCGGGGGCTTCACCGCCGCCTCGGCGCTGTGCGGCGCGGCCAACAGCCTGACGATGATCCTCCTCGCCCGCGCACTGCAAGGCGCCTGCGGCGCGGCGCTGATCCCGCTGAGCCAGGCGATCCTGCTCGACATCAACCCGCCCGAGAACCACGCCCGGGCCATGGCGATCTTCGCCCTGGGATCGATGGCCGGGCCGATCATCGGGCCGACCCTGGGCGGCTGGCTGACCGACTCACTCTCGTGGCGCTGGGTGTTCTTCATCAACGTGCCCTTCGGCATCCTCGCCTTCATCGCGATGATGGTCTTCCTCACCGGCCGGCGACGCGGGGAGCCCACCCGCTTCGACATGTTCGGCTTCCTCGCGATTTCGGCTGCCCTGGCGGCCTTCCAGTTGATGATGGACCGCGGTGAGCAGCTCGACTGGTTCGATTCGACCGAGATCTGGATCTATGCCGCGGTGGTCGCGGTCGGGCTCTACCTGACCCTGGTCCACATGCTCACCGCCAAGCACACCTTCATCCGGCCCGAGCTGTTCCGCGACCGCAACTTCGCGATCGGCAGCGTGTTCTCGGTCCTGCTCGGCGTCGTCGCCTTCGCGATGATCCCGCTGATCGTGGTGATGATGCAGTCGATCCTCGGCTATACCGCGCTCCACACCGGCCTGATCGGCCTGCCCCGCGCCGTCGGCACCCTGGTCTCGCTGCTGCTCCTGCCGCGCGTGGTGGACCGGGTCGACGCGCGGCTGATCCTGTTTACCGGCATGTCGATCCTCGCCTTCGGGATGCTGATGTACACCCGGATCGACCTCTATGTGGACGAGCGGACGCTGATCCTGGCGGGCTTCGTCCAGGGGATCGGCGGCGGGCTGATCTTCCTGCCGCTGTCGGTGATCGTCTTCGCCACCCTGCCCCAGGGCCTGCGCAACGAGGGCGCGGCGATGTTCGCCCTGACCCGCAACATCGGCAATGCGATCGGCATATCGCTGCTCCAGCGCGAGCTGATCCACTATACCGCGACCTCGCGCTCCTACCTTACCGAGGGACTGCGGCCCGACAATCCGATCCTCCAGATGAACCGGCCGGGGCTGGACCTCGAAGCCGCGCCGACCGCGCTCAGTCTCACGCAGGAGGTCGCCCGCCAGGCGGCGATGGTCGGCAATGTCGAGGTCTATCAGCTCGCCTTCCTGCTCTCCGTCGTAATGATCCCGCTGATCCTGTTCCTGCGCGTCGCCAAGCGACGCTCGACGGACGCCGCCTTACCGGTCATGGAGTAACCGATGCACCGACCGTCAGTCCTCGCGCTCATGGCCCTGGCCCTGCTGCCCGCCGCCTGCACCGTGGGCCCGGACTTCTCGCGCCCCTCCATCTCGGAAACCTCCGGTTACGCCAATACCTCAAACAAGGCAGCGCTCGCCGAAGGGCCGGAGCTGCGCTGGTGGCAGGCCTTCGGCTCGGCCGAGCTCAACGCCCTGGTCGACCGCGCTCTCGCCGGCAACCGCAGCCTGGAGGCGAGCAACGCCACGCTCGAACGCGCCCGCCAGCGGGTGATCGCCGTGGCCGGCGCCCGCCTGCCCCAGGTCGACGGCAATGCCCGGATCGAGCACGAGAAGGTCAACCTCTCGGCTTACGGGCTCGACCCCGGCGCGCTCGGCGGCACGATCCGCAACCCGGAATTCGAGCTGTACACGGTGGGCGCGGGCGTCTCCTACGACCTCGACCTGTTCGGCCGCAACAGGCGCGCGCTGGAGCAGGCCCATGCCGAGGCCAAAGCCCAGCTCCGCCAGACCGAGGCGGCGCACCTGACCATCGCCGGGCGCGTGGTCAACCAGGTCCTGACCATCGCCGCCCTGCGCGACCGGATCGCCGCCGAGCAGGCCCTGCTGGAGGAGAGCCGCCGCAACGTCACCCTGACCGAGGCGCGCCGCCGCGGCGGCGAAGGCACCCTGGTCGAGGTGCTGAGCGCCGAAGGCCAGTTCGCCGCCGACCAGGGCAATATCCCACAGCTCCAGCAGCAGCTCGCCGCGGCGCGCGACATGCTCGCGGTCCTGCTCGGCATCTCGCCGGCTGAGCTCGGACCGACCGACTTCTCGCTCGCCCAATTCGCCCTGCCCGCTCCGGTGCCGGTCGCCCTGCCCTCGGCGCTGGTCCACAAGCGGCCCGACATCCTCCAGGCCGAGGCGCAGCTCCATGCGGCGACGGCGGCCGTCGGGGTCGCGACGGCGAACCTCTATCCCGACGTCACCCTGGGCGCGACGCTGACCCAGTCGGCCACCTCGCCCGGTGCGATCTTCAACAGCGGCTCGCGCGGGTTCGACATCTTCGCCGGGCTGACCGCGCCGATCTTCCACGGCGGCACACTCAAGGCCGAGAAGCGCGGGGCCGAGGCCAATGCCCGCGCCGCCGCCGCGACCTACCAGCAGACCGTGCTTGAAGCCTTCGGCCAGGTCTCCGACCTGCTCGCCGCGCTCGACGCCGACAGCCGCTCGCTCGCCAACCAGGAGCAGGCGGTCGCGATCGCGAGCCGCTCGCTCCAGCTCTCGCGCCGGTCTTTCCAGGTCGGCAACAGCGGCATCCTCCAGGTGCTGGAGGCGAGCCGGACCCACCAGCGCACCCAGGTTGCCCTGGTCGAGGCGCGGGCGCGGCGCTACCTCAACGTCGCCCGGCTCTACGTCGCCACGGCCGGGGGCTGGACCGGTCCGGCAGCCGTCGCTGCGGCGAATGCGCCGGGCTCTTAGGGCCATGGCGCTGCTCTACGACGACGGCCAGCGCGCGATCCAGCGCGAGGCCGTCCGCGTGGTCGAGGCGGCGACCGACAAGCAACTCCTCCTCGGCCTGATCGACGGCCCCGGCGCCATCGACGAGGCCCTGTGGCGAACCGTCCGCGACCAGGGCTGGACCGCGCTGGGGATACCCGAAGCCCATGGCGGCATCGGCCTTGGTCTGACCGAGCTGGGCATCGTCTGCCAGGCGCTCGGGGCGGCCCCGGCCGGAGTGCCGTTCCTGGCCGGCAACCACGGGGTCGCCCAGGCCCTGCTTGTTGGTGACGATGCTACTGCGCGGGACAAGTGGCTGCCGCTGCTGGCCCGCGGCGAGGCGGTCGGCGCCGTGGCCTTCGCGGAAGCCTGGTCGCCCCTGCCCGCCCGGCCCGAGACCGCCTATCGCGACGGACGGCTGTCCGGGGTCAAGCCGGGCGTGCCGAGCGGGTCGCGTGCCGACTGCGCCGTGGTCCTCGCCCAGGCGGAGGATGGGCCGATCCTCGCGCTGGCCGAGCTTGCCGGACTGAGCCGCCCGCCCGTGGCCGGATACGATCCGGCGCGCTGCAACGCCGACCTCGTCTTCGCCGAGACGCCGGCCGTCCCACTTGCCGGAGGCGAGGCCGCCCGCGCCATCCTCGCCCGCCTTGCCGTCCTCTCCGCGCACGAGCAGCTCGGCGGGGCAGAAGCGCTGCTGGGCATCGCCCGCGACTATGCGCTGACCCGCAAGGCCTTCGGACAGCCGATCGGCGCGTTCCAATCGGTCAAGCACCGCGTGGCTGAGCTTTACGGGCTGGTCGAGATCGCCCGCGCCAATTGCATCCGCGCCGCCTCGGCGGAAGGCGCGGCCGACTTCCTGCGCCACGCCGCGGCGGCCAAGCTCTCCGCGACCGAAGCCTACGACACCGCCGCACGTGACTGCGTGCAGATCCACGGCGCGATCGGCACGACCTGGGAGCAGGGTCTCCACCTCCACATGCGCCACGCCCGCAGCCTCGCCGTCGAGCATGGCAACAGCCTGTTCTGGGAGGATGTGCTGGTCGAGGACCTGACCGGAGTGGCGGCATGAGCGATCCCGATATCGAGACCTGGCGACAGGAAGCCCGCGCCTGGTTGGAAGGCATGGCGGGCGAGTTCGGCAAGACGGCGCGGCGCGGCCTGAGCGAGGCTGAGGACCTCGCCCTCGCCCGTCGCTACCAGCACGCCAAGTTCGACGCCGGCTTCGCCGGGATCACCCTGCCGCCCGAATTCGGCGGCCGGGGCCTTTCCCCGCTGCACAAGGTGGCGTTCGAGGTCGAGGAAATGCCCTTCGGGATGCCGACCGCCTATTACGGCGTCTCGCTCGGAATGCCGGTCCCGATCCTGATCCGCTACGGCCAGGACCGCGACTTCGTGCGCGAGCGCTGCCTGGCCGCGCTCAAGGGCGAGGAAATCTGGTGCCAGCTCTTTTCCGAGCCCTCGGGCGGCTCGGACCTTGCCGGCCTGCGGACCCGCGCGGTGCGGGACGACAATGGCGACTGGATCGTCACCGGCCAGAAGCTGTGGACCACCTATGCCCAGCATTCCGACTATGGCGAGATCATCGTCCGCACCGATCCCACGGTGGCCAAGCACAAGGGCCTGACCGCCTTCTGGATCGACATGCGCGCACCCGGCGTCACGGTCCGCCCGATCAAGCTGGCCGGCGGCGCCTCGGACGTGAACGAGGTGTTCCTCGACGAGGTCCGCCTGTCCGACAGCCAGCGGCTCGGCGCGGTCGGCGAAGGCTTCCGCGTCGCGATCGACACCCTGATGATCGAGCGCTACTCGGCCGGGGATTCGGGCGGCTTCGGGCCGCGCCTCGAAACCTTCGTCGAACTGGCGCGCGAGGCGACGATCAACGGCCGTCCCGCCTTGGAGGACGGCCGCATCCGCTCGGCGATCGCCCGCTCTTATGCCCTGCGCTCCGGGCTCGACACGATCCGCGAGCAGGCGATGCAGCTCATGGCCGCAAGGATGGAGCCGGGACCGGAAGGCTCGCTGGGCAAGCTGTTCTCGGTCCGCAGCCGCCAGAAGCTGTCCGAGTTGGCCATGGACCTTCAGGGCGCACTCGGCCTCGCCTTCGATCCCCATGCCCTGCCGACCGAGGACTGGGTGACGAGCTGGATCAACGCCCCCACCGGCCGAATCGCCGGGGGCGCGGATGAGATGCTGCTCAACACGATCGCCGAGAAGGTGCTCGGCCTGCCGCAGGACCACCGCCCCGACAAAGGCGTGCCGTTCAACGCGATACCGGCCTGATCGCGACAAAATGTAGCGTCCCGCCTGCTCCCTAGTGCATCTTGCGTCGCAATCGGCTAGGTCCGGTTTCGATACACAATAGATCGCGTCTTGGGAGATTGATCGAACCATGAGAATGACCGGGGAACAGCGCATCGCCGCGCCGCGCGAGCGCGTCTGGGCGGCCTTGAACGATCCCGAGGTGCTGCGGCAGTGCATTCCCGGCTGCCGCTCGCTCGAAAAGGAGGACGGCGACCGTCTGCGCGCGACGGTCGAGATCAAGATCGGGCCGATCGGCGCCAAGTTCGACGGGGCCGTGACCCTGTCGGACCTCAATCCCCCCGAAAGCTACACGATCACCGGCCAGGGCCAGGGCGGCACGGTCGGCTCGGCCAAGGGCGGCGCCAAGGTCCGCCTCGCCGCGGCGGGCCAGGAGACGGTCCTGTCCTATGAGGTCGAGGCCGAGGTCGGCGGGCGGCTCGCCCAGCTCGGTGGGCCGATCATCGATGCGACGGCCAAGCAGCTCGCGGGCAAGTTCTTCCAGAAGTTCGGCGAAGTGGTCGAAAGGCCGACCGCGACGGCAACGCCAGCCACGACGGCAGCACCCGCGCCCACCACTTCTTCGGCCGCAGCGCCCACCGTGGCGCCCGCGCCCGCCCTTGCCGGTGGAGCGCCCTGGGGCTGGATCGGTGCGGTCGTCCTGGCCCTCGTCGCGGGTTACGTCATGGGCGCCAACCAGATGGGTCAGGGCTGGCTCCTGCTGGTCGCGATCCTTCTCATCGTCGCGGCGGCGGCCGGCTACGAGGCGGGCAGGCGCGGCGGAGGCCGCCGATGAAGCCCGCCCCGTTCGACTACGTCGCCCCGCCGACCATCGCGGGCGCGCTCGAGACGCTGGCCGAGGCCGGCGGCGGCGCCCAGGTGATCGCCGGGGGACAGACGCTGATGCCGCTGCTCAACCTCAGGATGAGCCAGCCCTTCATCCTCGTCGACATCAACAAGACCGCGGGGATGGCCGGGATCACCCATGACGGCTCGGCCACCCGCATCGGCGCGGCGACGCGGCAGGCCGCGCTGCTGGTCGACGCCGAACTGGCGGCGAAGCAGCCGGTCCTGGTCAAGGCGGCGCGGCACATCGGCCATCACCAGACGCGCAACCGCGGCACGGTCGGCGGCTCGATCGCGCTGGGCGAGCCGGCGGCCGAGCTTCCCGCCACCTCTGTCGCCCTCGGCGCCGAGCTGGAGGTCCATTCGCTGCGCGGCGAGCGCCGGATCAAGGCCGAGGAATTCTACCTCGGCCCCTACATGACCACGATCGAGCCCGACGAACTGCTGACGGCGGTCCATTTCCCGCTCTGGCCCGCCGGCACGATCACCGTGTTCCGCGAAGTGGCGCAGCGCCCCGGCGACTTCGCCCTCGTCGGCCTGGTCGGCGCGCTGCATGTCGAGGGCGGCAGGATCGCCCGCGCCGGCCTGGCCTGGTTCGGCATGGGTCCGACGCCGATCAAGGCGCGGCAGGCCGAGCAGGCCCTGCTCGGCCAGGCGGTCGACGCGGTGGACCCTGCCCGCATCGCCGACCTCGCCGTGAGCGACACCGCCCCCTTCGAAGACCACCACGCCACCGCCGACTACCGGCGCCGGGTCGGCCAGCGCATCTTCGCGCGGACCCTGAGCGAAGCCCTGAACGAGAAGCAGCCCGCATGAGCGACCATCGAATCGAACTGACCGTCAATGGCCAGCGCCTCGCCGAAACGGTCGAGGCCCGCAAATCGCTGGGCGATTTCCTGCGCGGCGACGCGGGCTGCACCGGGGTCCATCTTGGCTGCGAGCATGGCGTCTGCGGCGCCTGCACCGTGATTGTCGACGGCGTGGCGGTGCGCTCCTGCCTGATGCTCGCGGTCCAGGCAGACGGCGCGGAGATCACCACGGTCGAGGGCCTGGCCAAGTCCGACGGCAGCTTCCACCCCGTCCAGCAGGCGATGCGCGACTGTCACGGCCTGCAATGCGGCTTCTGCACTCCCGGCGTGCTGATGACCATGGCCGCGCTCACCCCCGAGGGTGGGCACGCCCGCGAGGAGGAGCTGCTCGCCGCCATGTCCGGCCATATCTGCCGCTGCACCGGCTACCAGGGCATCCGCCGGGCGATCCGGCAGCTTGCCGGCAAGAACGACGCGGCAGCGGGAGCCCACGCATGAACGCCCCCGTCACCCCCGGGCTCGGCGCGACGCGCTACATCGGCCAGCGGATGCCCCGCAAGGAAGACGGCCGCCTGCTCACCGGCCGCGGCACCTACGTCGACGACGTCACGGTGCCGGGCACGCTCCACTGCGCCTTCGTCCGCAGCCCGATCGCCCGCGGGCGGATCGTCGGCATCGACACTTCTATCGCCAGGGACATGCCCGGCGTCTTCGCCGTGCTGACCATGGCGGATCTCGACGCGGTGCCGGTCACGCTGCTCAGCTTCTTCCTGATGCCGATGGAGGTCGACACCCCCCTCCTCGCCCGCGACCGCGTCGCCCATGTCGGCGATCCCGTGGTGCTGGTGATCGCCCAGGACCGCTACCTGGCGGAGGACGCCGCCAGCCTCGTCACCGTCGAGTACGAGGAGGAGGACCCGGTCGTCACCCTCGCCCAGGCGATGCACGGCCCCAACGTCCATGCCGGCACCGAAAGCAACGTCTCGGCCCGCATGGGCGACGAGGAAATCGACGAGGACCTGGCCGCGAGCATCGCCGCGGCACCGCACCAGGTCACGCGCACGGTGGTCCATCAGCGCATCTCGCAGGCGCCGATGGAGACGCGCGGCGTCCTCTCCCACCCGATCGGGGACGAGGAGCTGACGGTCTATATCACCTGCCAGAGCCCGAGCATGGTCGCGCGCTGGCTGGCCCAGGCGCTCGACCGGCCGAACCTCAGCATCCGCGTGATCGCCAAGGACGTAGGCGGCTCCTTCGGCCTCAAGAATACCCCCTTCCGCGAGGAGATGGCCGTCGTCGCCGCCTCGCTCATCCTGCGCCGCCCGCTGAAATGGATCGAGGACCGGCTGGAAAGCCTCACCGCTTCGTGCCAGGCGCGCGAGCAGGAGATGACCCTGCGGATCGGTTTCGACGCCGAGGGCAAGCTGCTCGCTGCGCACGGCGACTATCATTCGAACAACGGCGCCTATCCGCAGGGCGCGGACGCCAACGTCGCGGTCCACGTCTTCCTGTGGTCGGCCTACAAGATGCCGCACTACGAGTTCTGTAGCCGCGGCTGGTATTCGAACACCGTGGGCCTGGCCGCCTATCGCGGCCCCTGGGCGATGGAAAGCCTGGCGCGCGAGGCGATCCTGGACATCGCCGCCCGGCAGATCGGGATCGATCCGATCGAGCTGCGCCGCAAGAACCTCGTCACCGCGGCCGACCAGCCCCGCACCACGCCTTTCGGCATGGTGCTGGAGGACATCACCCCGGCCGAGTGCCTGGAGAAGCTGCTCGACCATTTCGACCTCGCCGCCTTCCGCAAGGAGCAGGAGGCAGCGCGCAAGGAAGGCCGCTACCTCGGCGTCGGCTTCGCCGCCTATATCGAGCCCACCGGCACGGCCGGCTCGATGCCGGCGATGACCGGCGAGACCGCGCAGCTCCGGATCGAGCCCAACGGCAAGGTCTCGGCGCTGATGAGCACCCACAGCCAGGGCCACGGCACCGCGACCACCATGGCCCAGGTCATCGCCGACCAGCTCGGCGTGCCCTATGAGGACGTGACCGTCTTCGAAGGCGACAGCTCGCGCGGGGGCTACGGCCCGGGCGCGGCGGGCAGCCGCCAGGGCGTGCTCGGCGGCGGCGCCTCGATCGGCGCAGCGCGACTGCTCAAGGACAAGGTGAAGCGCGTCGCCGCCCACCTGCTCAACGCCAATCCCGACGACGTCGACATCGTCGACGGCATGGTCCGGGTCAAAGGCGCCGAGGAGATGACCCGCAGCCTCGGGGAGATCGCCGCGATCGCCTATGGCGAGCCCGCCCGCCTGCCGCACGACGTGGGCACGGGCCTCGAAGCCCAATACCGCTACGATCCGCCGCCCGTCACCTTCACCAGCGCTGCCCACGCCTGCGTGGTCGAGGTCGACATCGAGACCGGCTTCGTGAAGATCCTGCGCTGGATCAGCGCCGAGGACTGCGGCACGGTCATCAACCCGGCCGTGGTCGAGGGCCAGATCGCCGGGGGTCTGGCCCAGGCGATCGGCATGGTCCTGCTCGAGGAGATGCCGTTCGACGCCCGCGGCAACTCGACCGCGGCGACCTTCAAGGACTACCTGCTGCCGGCGATATCGGACGTTCCGGACTTCGAATATGTCCACGCCAATACCCCGGCGAAGAACCAGGGCGGCTTCCGCGGCGTGGGCGAAGGCGGCGCGATCATTGGCCCGCCGACCCTGTTCAACGCCATCACCGACGCCCTCTCCCCCTTCGGCGAGGTGCCGCTGACCCTGCCGCTGACGCCCTCTCGCCTGCTCGACGTGATCGAGGGCCAGGTGGCGCCCGAACCGGCCGGAGACAGCGCCCCGACCGAGCCGGCGGCGGCAACGCCGGCCCCCGCTCCCG
>CALLNA010000097.1 GCA_938005655.1 uncultured Novosphingobium sp. | reverse complement strand
GGCTGGCCGAGATCCTCTATGGCCTGACCACCGGCAATTACCGCCGCGTGGCCGAGATCCATTTCGAGGCGCAGTACGTGCCGAGCTACCACTCGGTCGAGGAGTTCGCGACCGCGCTGCGGGCCGTGGGCGAACCGATGCGCGGCAAGCCGGTCAGTGAGCTGTCGGTCGGCCAGATGCTCGACGGCCTCTTCGCGATCACCCGGGACTTCGACATGGAGACCCAGCCGCACCTGCTGCTGCTCCAGAAAACCATGGTCATGGTCGAGGGCCTCGCCACCCAGCTCGACCCCGGCATCAACATGTGGGACGTCTCCGGCCCCTTCGTGAAGGCCTGGATGCGCGACGAGCTGGGGCCCGAGGCGGCGATCGCCGACCGCCTGCGTCAGGATGTGGGCACCCTGCTGCGCCTGCCCGACCTGGTCCGCCGGATCGAGGAGCGCTTCCCGGCGAAAGGCGGCGCGCCCGATGCCCCGCCGCTGCCCGACATCGATCTCATCCTGCCGCGTAAACCCAAAAGTAACCATTGGCTGGCCTATATTGCCGCGGCTTTCGCAGGGGGCGCGGTGGTATGGTCAGTGATGCAGGGGTTCTTCCCGCACTAGCCGTCCAGCCCGCGCCGGCCGTCGCCGCGGCGCCCGTCTGGGACCGCTTCGCGCGCTGGCCGCGCGGCCAGGCCCGTTTCGCCCTGCTCGCCCTGCTGCTGGTGGTCCTCGCCGCCGCGCTCGTGCCGATCGAGGCGGGCAAGCCGGTCGCCACCGCCGGCTTCGTCGAGAACGTCTCCGGCGCAAGCAACAAGGCCTACGACCGCCCGCGCGACGAGGACCTCGCGCTCTACGACCGGGTGATCGCGCGCATCCGCCACGGCGAGAACTATTACGACTTCATCGCCGCCGAGCACCGCAAGGCCCACTATCCGGTGACGCCGGGCTTCGCCGTGCGCCTGCCGACGCTCGCCTATCTCGACGCCTGGCTCGGCCTGCCCGGCCAGATCGCCTGCGCGGTCCTGCTGCTGGTCGCGGTCATCGGGGCCTGGTGGCGACGGCTGCGCGAGGAGCCGGGCGGCGCCGAGCGCCTGCCGATGGCCCTAGCCCTACTGTTCGTCGGCGCCTCGCTCGGCCTCAACCGCTACTACTTCGTGCTGCACGAGCTGTGGGCGGGGATGCTGCTGGCCCTGTCGTTCGGCCTGCACCGGCCGGGCAAGCGCTGGCTGGCCTCGCTCCTCGTCGCCGCGCTCGCCCTGGCGATCCGCGAGCATTCGCTGCCCTTCGTCCTGCTGATGGCGGCCATGGCCCTGTGGCGGCGCGACTGGAAGGAAGGCGCGGCCTGGAGCGGGCTGGCGCTGGTCTTCCTGATCGCGCTCAAGATCCATCTCGGGATCATCGCGGCCCAGGTCCTGCCCACCGACCGCGCCTCCGATTCGTGGCTGGCCCTGCGCGGGCTGTCGGGCTCGCTCTCGACGGTCGTGCTCTCCAGCAACCTGCGCTTCCTGCCGCACTGGCTCGCCGGGCCGATGGTCATGCTGGCGGTCGCCGGCTGGGCGGGGTGGCGCTCGTCCGCCGGGGTCTTCGCCACCTTCCTGTTCCTCGGCTACGGCATCGCCTTCGGCATCGCCGGGCGGCCCGACAACTTCTACTGGGGGGCGATGATCGCGCCGACCCTGTTCATGGGCCTCGCCTTCGCGCCCCAGGCGGTGCGCTCGCTGGCGCGGGCCTCGTTCCCCTCGCCAAAGTAATTGCGCGCAACCCTTCGCTGTTGCACAAACGGCGACCATGACGGGGCCGCGCATCCTGCTGATCGTCGGTGGCGGCATCGCCGCCTACAAGTCGTGCGAGTTGGTCCGGCTGATCCGCAAGGCCGGCGGCGACGTGACCTGCGTGCTGACCGAGGGCGGCAAGCATTTCGTCACCGAGATGGCGCTCGCCGCGCTCAGCGAGAATCCCGTCTACTCCACGCTGTGGGACCTCAAGAACGAGGTCGAGATGGGCCATATCCAGCTCTCGCGCCAGGCCGACCTGATCGTGGTCTGCCCGGCGACGGCCGACCTCATGGCCAGAATGGCGACGGGCATCGCCGACGACCTCGCCACGACCTTGCTGCTCGCCACCGACAAGCCGGTGCTGGCCGTGCCGGCGATGAACGTGCGGATGTGGCAGCACGCCGCCACGGTGCGCAACGTCGCCACGCTGCGCGCCGACGGGGTCACGGTGCTGGAGCCCGACGAGGGCGCCATGGCCTGCGGCGAGTACGGTCCCGGCCGCCTGCCCGAGCCCGAGGCAATCCTCGCCGCGATCGTCGACCAGCTCGAAGGCCGGATGGGACAAGCCGGCGAAAACGCCCTGCCCGGCCTGTCGGGCGCGCTGATCCCCCGCGCCGCGCAACCGGCCGAGCTGCGGGCAGAGGCGGAAGCGGAGGAGCCCGCGCCGTCCGGCGGCCTGCCCCCGCCGCTCTCGCGCAAGGGCGCGGCCCGCGCCGCGCCGCCGACCGACGCCCAGGCGATCAACCACGAGGTCTCCGACCGCCAGTCCGCGCCCGAGCCGGTGGAGGGCGATCCCCTCGCCGGCCAGCCCGAGTTCGACGCGACGCCCGAGCATCGCCCGCTCTACGGCAAGCACGTGCTCGTCACCGCCGGGCCGACCTACGAGGCGATCGACCCGGTGCGCTACATCGCCAACCGCTCCTCCGGCAAGCAGGGCTTCGCCATCGCCGCCGCCGCCGCCGCGCTCGGCGCGCGGGTGACGCTGGTCTCCGGCCCGGTCTCCCTGCCGACCCCGCCGGGCGTCGACCGCATCGACGTCGAGAGCGCGCGCGAGATGGCCGAGGCGGTGAAGCAGGCCCTGCCGGCCGACGTCGCGATCATGGTCGCCGCCGTGGCCGACTGGCGCACCGCGAGCTTCGCCGAGGAGAAGATCAAGAAGCGCGGCTCGGCCCCGCCGGCCCTGCTGCTGACCGAGAACCCCGACATCCTGGCGACCGTCGCCGGATCGCCCAAGCGGCCCGGCCTGCTGATAGGCTTCGCCGCCGAGACCGAGAACGTGATCCCCAACGCCACCGAGAAGCGCAAGCGCAAGGGCGCCGACTGGATCGTCGCCAACGACGTCTCGGGCCCGGCCGGGCAGAGCGTCATGGGCGGAGTGGCCAACACGGTGCACATCGTGACCGCCCATGGGGTGGAAAGCCTGCCCGAAATGCCCAAGGAAGACGTCGCCCGCGCCCTGGTGGAGAAAATCGCGAATGCACTCTGAGATTCCGGTGCCGGTCAAGCGCCTGCCCCACTTCGAAGGCCTGGAACTGCCTGCCTACGCCACGGACGGCGCGGCGGGCATGGACGTGCTCGCGGCGGAGGACGTGACGCTGCCGCCCGGCGGCCGCCATGCCGTGGCGACGGGCCTCGCCCTGGCCGTGCCCGACGGCTTCGAGGTCCAGGTCCGCCCGCGCTCGGGCCTGGCGCTCAAGCACGGCATCTCCCTGCCCAACACGCCGGGCACGATCGATTCCGACTATCGCGGCGAGCTGAAGATCATCCTCATCAACCTCGGCGACCAGCCCTTCGCGATCCGCCGCGGCGACCGCGTGGCGCAACTGGTCCTGGCCCCGGTGGTGCGCGCCACCTGGCTCAAGGTCGACGAGCTGGACGAGACCCAGCGCGGCGAGGGCGGCTTCGGCTCGACCGGCGGGGTGGTGGCGTTGGGGAGCTGAGGCCGGAACCGAAGCAGCCGCAATGAAGGCATTTGCGAACGGTATCGCGGGACTGATCTTGACCTACTTCATCGTAGCCAAGTTCGGTTGGATCAGACGATTATGTAGTTTGCAAACCCGGCGGCCGAATAACCGGAATAGAGGGAAGTGGAGGCCATTACGAACCTCGTCGCCCCGGACTTGATCCGGGGCCCCGCTTCTTCCTGCGCAACGCCGGACAAGGAAAGCGGGACCCCGGATCAAGTCCGGGGTGACGAACGGGTGGGAACGTCCGCTCGGTCCGATTTGCAAACTACATAATCGCCAAAGAAAAAGCCCGCCGCCGAGCGCCTGGCTCCGCGACGGGCTTCTCTTTCCTCCCCAGGAAAACTGTCAGCGCCGGATCGCGCTGCCGAGACGGTGGTAGAGCGCCGAATACTTGGACGAGATCGGGTCGTCCTCGTGCGCCTTGAGGTAGAACAGCACGGCGTCTTGCAGGAGCTTGAAGTCCTCGTTCGAGAGGACGGCGCGAGAGCGGGCAGGTTCACTCATGGCATTTCTCCTTTGCGATTAGGTGAGGTCCGCTTCCCGGCGGGGTCGATGTGGGAAGCGGACCCTTGTGTCGCGCCTCTTTAGGCTGCGAACTGGTTCCCTGCGGCGCTATGCCGCAAACTGGTTCATCGTGTTGTGGACGCCGCCGGCCTTGAGGGCTGCCTCACCCGCGAAGTATTCCTTGTGGTCGTCGCCGATGTCGGAGCCCGACATGTTCTGGTGCTTCACGCAGGCGATGCCCTGGCGGATCTCCTGGCGCTGGACGCCCTTGACGTAGCCGAGCATCCCCTGCTCACCGAAGTATTCCCTGGCGAGGTTGTCGGTCGACAGCGCCGCGGTGTGGTAGGTCGGCAGAGTAATGAGGTGGTGGAAGATGCCCGCCTCGCGCGCCGCGTCCTTCTGGAAGGTGCGGATGCGCTCGTCGGCCTCGGCCGCCAGCTCGGTGGCGTCGTAGTCCACGCTCATCAGCTTGGTCCGGTCGTAGGCCGAGACGTCCTTGCCGGCTTCGGTCCAGGCGTCGAACACCTGCTGGCGGAAGTTCAGCGTCCAGTTGAAGCTGGGCGAGTTGTTGTAGACCAGCTTGGCGTTGGGGATGACCTCGCGGATGCGGCTGACCATGCCGCCGATCTGGCCGATGTGCGGCTTCTCGGTCTCGATCCACAGCAGGTCCGCGCCGTTCTGAAGCGAGGTGATGCAGTCGAGCACGCAGCGGTCCTCGCCGGTTCCGGGGCGGAACTGGAACAGGTTGCTGGGCAGGCGCTTGGGCCGCATCAGCTTGCCGTCGCGGGTGATGAGCACGTCGCCGTGGCCGATCTCGGTCACTTCCTCGCAGTCGAGGAAGGCGTTGTACCGGTCGCCGATGTCGCCCTTCTCGCGGGTATAGGCGATCTGCTTGGTCAGGCCCGCGCCCAGCGAATCGGTGCGGGCGACGATCACGCCGTCCTCGACGCCCAGCTCCATGAAGGCGTAGCGGACCGCGCGGATCTTCGCGAGGAAGTCCTCGTGCGGGACCGTGACCTTGCCGCCCTGGTGGCCGCACTGCTTCTCGTCGGAGACCTGGTTCTCGATCTGGATGCAGCAGGCGCCCGCCTCGATGAACTTCTTGGCGAGGAGGTAGGTCGCCTCGGCATTGCCGAAGCCGGCGTCGATGTCGGCGACGATCGGCACGACGTGGGTCTCATAGGTGTCGATGGCGTGGCTGATGCGGGTCGCCTCGACCTCGTTGCCCTCGGCGCGGGCCTTGTCGAGATCGCGGAACATCATGCCAAGCTCACGCGCGTCGGCCTGCTTGAGGAAGGTGTAGAGCTCCTCGATCAGCGCCGGAACGCTGGTCTTCTCGTGCATCGACTGGTCGGGCAGCGGGCCGAACTCGCTGCGCAGCGCCGCGACCATCCAGCCCGAGAGATAGAGGTAGCGCCCCTTGGTGGTGCCGAAGTGCTTCTTGATCGAGATCAGCTTCTGCTGGCCGATGAAGCCGTGCCAGCAGCCGAGCGACTGGGTGTAGTTGGCCGGATCGGCGTCGTAGGCGGCCATGTCGGCGCGCATGATCTTCGCGGTGTAACGCGCGATGTCGAGGCCGGTCTTGAAGCGGTTCTGCGCGCGCATCCGGGCGACCGCCTCGGCGCTGATCCCGTCCCAGGTGCCGTTGTGGGTGCCGATCAGGGCGTCGGTCTGCGCGATGTCGTTGGAGTAGGTCATGGTGATTCCCGGATGCGAAAGGTGTCTGATGCAGCCGAGCTAGGCCGCCCCTTTCGCATTTGCGAGATGGCGCGAGGTCATCTTGTCGAACTTTACAAGCTCGCGTTGTATAGTTGTAAAGTTTGCACGGAAATGGCAGGACTCCGCGCATGGCCAGCGAACGTTCCGTCTATATGGGTCCGCGCCTGCGCCGCCTGCGGCGCGAGCTGGGGCTGACCCAGGCGCAGGTCGCAGGCGATCTCGACATCTCGCCGAGCTACGTCGCGCTCATCGAGCGCAACCAGCGGCCCGTGACCGCCGACCTGCTGCTGCGTCTGGCGCGGACCTATAAGCTCGACTTCTCGGACCTCTCGGAGGGCGGCGGGTCGGACTACCAGGCCCGGCTCGGCGCGGCGCTCAAGGACCCGATGTTCGCCGACATCGACCTGCCCGCGCTGGAGATCACCGACGTCGCCACCTCCTTCCCCGGCGTGACCGAGGCCTTCCTCCGGCTCCACACCGCCTGGACCGAGCGGCAGATGGAGCTGGCCAATCGCGCGGCGGGCGAGGGCGACGACGCGCTCGACCCGATGGGCGAGGCGCAGCGCTTCCTCGCCGCGCGGCGCAACTGCTTCCCCGCGCTCGACGAGGCGGCCGAGGCGATCGCCGCGCGGGTCGAGGAGGCGGGCGGCTTCGCGCGGTACATCGCCCAGCGCCACCGCCTGCGGGTCCGCCGCCTGCCCGGCGAGGTGCTCGGCGGCTCGCTGCGCCGCTACGATCGCCACCGCGAGGAGATCTGGCTCGACGACACGCTCGACCTCGCCAGCCGCAACTTCCAGCTCGCGACCCAGCTCGCCTACCTGGAGCTGAAGGGCCCGGTCGAGCAGGCGCTGAAGGACGGGCACTACGCGAGCGAAGCGGCCAGCGATTCCGGCCGCCAGCTCGTCCGCCGCGGGCTGATGAGCTATGGCGCGGCGGCGGTGGTCATGCCCTATGCCGCCTTCGCCAGGGCCGCCGAGGCGCGGGCCTACGACGTCGCCGCGCTCGGCAGCGACTTCGGCACCAGCTTCGAGCAGACCGCCCACCGCCTGACCACGCTCCAGAAGCCGGGCGAGGAGCGGGTGCCGTTCTTCTTCCTGCGGATCGACCGGGCGGGCAACGTCTCCAAGCGGCTCGACGGGGCGGGCTTCCCCTTCGCCCACCACGGCGGCGGCTGCCCGCTGTGGAACGTGCACGACGCGTTCGCGCGCCCCGGCGAGATCGTCACCCAATGGCTGGAGCTGCCCGACGGCAAGCGCTTCTTCTCCGTGGCGCGGACCGTGACCGCGGGCGGCACCGCCTTCGGCCAGCCCCGGATCGAGCGCGCCGTCGCCCTGGGCTGCGCCGCCGAGCACGCGCACCGCCTGGTCTATACGAAGCTGCAACCCCTGCTCACCGCCGACCAGGCGACGCCGATCGGCCCGGCCTGCCGGCTATGCCAGCGGATCGAGTGCCCGGCCCGCGCCGCGCCGCCGATCGGCCGCCAGATCCTGCCCGACGACTACCACCGCGGCCGCGCGCCCTACGCCTTCGACGATCGCTGAGGCAGCCCGCCGTCCTTCGCGGCGGCATCCGACACCCCGTTCCAGCCGGCGGGCGGCGCCCCGGCCAGGCGCTCGCGGTAAAGCCGGTAGAGCGGGATCAGGCCGTGGTCCCGCGCCGCCGCCTCGCCCCGGTCGAGCCGGCGGCGCGCCTCGGCCCAGTCGCCGGCGCGATAGGCCGCGAGCATCGCCTCGTGCCCTTCGGCGAAGGCGCGGAAGGCGGGATCGGCGGCCAACGCCTCGTCGCCGAGCAGGGCGAACAGGTCCTCGGGCGCGTCGCGGCCGGCGACGCGCACCCGGTCGAGGCCGAGAGTGGCGAACTGCGGGACCCGGCGGCGGAAATCCCCGCCGACGACGATCTTCACGCCGTAGCGCTTGGTTAGCGGCTCAAGCCGCGCGGCGAGGTTCACCGTGTCCCCGATCAGCGAATAGGACAGCCGCGAGGCCGAGCCGATGTTGCCGACGCAGCACGGCCCGGCGTTGAGCCCGATGCCGATCCGCACCTCGCCGGGCCAGGGCTGCGGCGGCGCCTGGTTCAGCGCCCGGAGCCGGGCGACCATCTCCAGCGCGGCGCGGGCGGCGTTCGCGTACTGGTCGGGATCGTCGAGCGGGGCGTTCCAGAAGGCGAGGATGCCGTCGCCGACGAACTTGTCGATCGTCGCCTTGCGGGCCAGCAGCACGTCGCACATCGGGGTGAGGAAGCCGATCAGGAAGCGGGTGATCTCGGCCGGGGCGAGGCGCTCCGAGAGCGCGGAGAAGCTGCGGATGTCGGCGAACATCACGGTCATCTCGCGCTCCTCGCCGCCCAGCCGGAGCTGGCCGGGATCGGCGGCGATGCGCCGGACCAGCTCGGGCGAGAGGTAGTGGTCGAAGGCGCGGTGGATATGGCTGCGGGCGCGCTCCTCGCGGTAGAAGACGACCACGGTCGAGGCGAGATAGACCGCGAGGATCGCCGCCAGCGGCCAGGTCGGGTCGAGCAGGAAGCGCTCGCGGGCGAAGGCCAGCCAGCTGCCGCCGACCGCGATCCCGGCGAGCAGCACGCCGAGCACCGCCCCCCGCAGCGCGCCGAGCCGCGGCAGGAGAACGAGCAGGACGATCCCAAAGGCGAGCACCAGCGCCCGCTCCAGCCCGGCGGCCCAGTCGGGCCGGGTCAGGAATTCGCCGAGCAGCATCTGCTGCACCGCATAGGCGTGGAGGTTCACGCCCAGCTCGCGGTCCTGCGCCGGGGTCGCGACGAGATCGTGGAGGCCGACCGCCGAGGCCCCGAGGAAGACGATCCGCCCGGCGAAGGCGGCTTCGAGCTGGCGCGGCGAGAGCGCGCCTTCGAGGACCTGCCAGGCGGGGACCGCGCGCAGGGCTCCGGGCCGGGGGAAACGGACCCACATCTCGCCCGCGCGGGTGGTCGGCACGGTGAAGTCGCCGACCTTGAGCGCGGTCACGCCGGCCCCGCCGCCGCCCGAGAGGTTGCCGCTGCCGTCGCTGGTCTTGACCATGACCGCACCGGCCCCCTGCGCGACCCGCAGCGCCTCGACCGACAGCGCCGGCAGGACCTGGCCCCCGTGCCGCGCGAGCAGGGGTACGCGGCGGACGATGCCGTCGCTGTCCGGCGCGAAGGTCAGGAAGCCGGCGCCGCGCGCCGCCTCCTGGATCGCCGGCAGCGGCGCGATCGCGCCCGCGTAGCTGCGCAGCGCGGCATCGGGCGGGGAGCCCGAGACGGCGAGGCCGCCTTTCGCGGCCACGGCGGGGCCGCCGGGCTCCGGCGTCAGGAAATAGCCGGTGACGACCGGCGTATGGCCGACCGTGGCGGCGAACAGCGCGTCGTTGTCCGGCAGGGCGCGAATCGCCGCGAGCAGGGCCGGATCGGCCTGCGGCAGCCGCGCGGCGAGCCGGGCGGGCGAGGTCCGGTCGGGCTCGGCGAAGACCACGTCGAGCGCGATGACGGCGGCGCCGGCCCCGCTCAGCCGCTCGATCAGGCGGCCGATCTCGGTGCGCGGCCAGGGCCACTGGCCGATCCGGCGGAGCGATTCCTCGTCGATCGCGACGACCTGCACCGGCGCGTCCCGGTAGGGCCGCGGCGCGGCGCGCTGGTAGGAATCGAAGAACAGGTCGCCGATCCGCTCGGCCGCGGGCAGGCCGAGCGCCTGCAAGGCGAGGACCGCCAGCAGCGCCAGCGCGCCCGGCAGCAGCGGGCTGGTCGAGATGCGCCGGGCGAGGCCCGCGCGCGGGGTCAGGGCGTCGGACTCGGCGCGGTGCTGGGCCCGCCGGCCGCGTTCGTGCTCGGCCCGCTGCCCTGAGTGACGGGACCGCCGCCCTGGCTCGGCCCGGAGCCGCGCGGGAACTGGAGCGGGATGGCGGGGACCGAACCGCCGGTGCCGCGCGCGCCCGGCCCGCCGCCGCGCAAGCCCGCGCCGGGCGGGTAGGGGCCGCCGGGATAGGGATAATAGGGCTCCCGCGTCTCGGGCGGCGGGGCGAAGTCGGCCGGGGAGGCGTCCTCCGGCAGGCGCGGATCGAGCCGCGGCAGGATCAGCTCGTTGAGGATCGACTGCCCCGGCAGCGAGATCGTGAACGGCCCGAGCGGCGCCTGGCCAGGGCGGGGCACATAGACCGCGAGCAGCGGCCGGTCGAGGTCGACGGTCTTGCCCCCGGCCGTGACCGAAATCGCCCCGGGGCGCCGGTCGTTCGGCCCGGGGCCGCGCAGGACGATCAGCGAGGCGGTGGCGGGATCGCTCGCGATTCCGCCGCCTAGCGCGGGCTCGTGCCGGGCGATGTCGACCGCCTCCTCGCCGACCACGGCGTCGAGGATCGTCCCGCGGATGCCGATGGTGGCGACCGGGGTGCGGAGCTGCGCCCCGTCCTTGCCGTGCCCGCCGCCCGACATGAAGCGCAGCGCGCCCTTGGCCAGCGTCGCCGAGAACGAGCCGCCCGAGGGATCGTAGACGAAGCGGTCGATCGTCAACCGGGCATTCTGGCCGACGGTGAAGCTCGATCGGTCGAGCAGCAGGAGCTGCATGTGGCTCTGCGCGCCGGTCTGGACCTGGTCGCCGAGCGCCATGCGTTGCCCGAGCACGGCGGGCCGCGCCTGGGGTGCCCCGCCGGCGCGGACGCTGACCTGATTGCGCAGCGACCACCGCCGGCCCCGCCGCCGCGCCGAGCAGGGCGACGAGGCCCAGGGCCGGGAGCAGGCGCCGGGCGCTCACCGGCCGGCCCCCGGCCGGGGTTCCTCGCAGGGCGCGGTCTCCTCGCGCCACATCGCCTCGGGCAGGTCGTGGCCGCGCAGCGGATCGAACTCAGTGCGCGAGCCGGGGCGGTCGTCGAGCCGGCAGAGCAGGCTGGCGTGGAGCAGCCGCGCCTCGGCGTTCAGCGGATCGAGGATGATGACCCGCTCGACCGTGGCCAGCGCGCCGCTCAGGTCGCCATCGCGCATCTGCTGGCGGACGAGGCCGAGGCCCGAAGGCACCCGGGCCGTGGCGCGAAGCTGCTGGTCGAGCTGGGCGGACGTATCGGCCCGGGCCGGCAGCGCCGTCAGGCCGAGCGCCAGGACGAGAAGCGGAAGGGCTCGATTGCGCATCAGGTAGTTCCCCCTGGCCGAAGCGCTTGCCATACCTCTTACCCTAGGCCGCCCGGCTCTCCAAGTCCGCCGGAAAGTCTGCCGGAGTGCGGCCGATCAGGGCCATGGCCAGCGCCCCCACGCTCATCACCACGACGATCGTGGCCAGCAGGGCGTCGTAGTTGCCGGTGAGGTCGTGGAGCTTGCCGCCGACGAAGGGCCCGATCGCCGCCATCATCGCGCCGCAGGTGATCACCGCGTTGAACAGGGCGGCGAAGGCCCGCAGCCCGAAATGGCGGGTCGCGAGGTAGAGCGCGACGTCCATCTCCGCGCCGATCGCCGCACCGAAGGCGGCCACGGCGACAGACAGCAGGATCGCGCCCGGCGCGTCGAGCAGCAGGATGCTCGCGCCCAGCACCGGCATCAGCAGGGTGATCGTGCCGATGACGTTGCCCGGAAAGCGATCGAGCAGCGCCCCGACCGAGAGCCGGACGACGATCCCGACCAGGCCCATGATCGAGGCGATGCCCGCCGCCTCCATCGCCGAGATCCCGGTTTCGGAGAGCAGCGGCACGAGATTGGTCGCGACCGTCATGGAGAAGAACGAGAAGCAGCCGAACGAGATCACCAGCAGCCAGAAGGCCCGCGTCCGCAGCCCTTGCGCGAAGGTCAGCCCCGGCAGCGCGGCGGCGGGGGTTGCGGCGGGAGCGGGAGCATCGGCCGGCGCCGCCGGCTTCGGCCCGCGATCCTCGCGGAAGAAGAAGAAGACCACCGGCAGGGTCACGACCAGCCACGACAGGCCGACCCCGACGAAGCCCATCCGCCAGCCCTGGGTCTGGATCAGCCAGGTCGCATAGGCCGGCAGGAAGATCGCCATCAGCGAGGTGCCCGACAGCGCGAAGGCGAAGGCGAAGCCGCGCGAATGGTCGAAGTGCCGGGCCAGCGCGCGCATCCACACGGTCGACTGGACCAGGACCACGCCTACCGCCAGGACGATCCACAGCAGGGTCCAGTTGAGCAGCGCCCCGGTCGCCGTGGCGAGCAGGGCGAAGCTGCCGGCCTTGACCACCAGCCCGGTCAGGGCGACGCGGCGCGAGCCGAAGCGGTCGACGATCAGGCCGATGACGATGTTGAGGAAGATGCCGGTGAAGTTCGAGACGCTGACGCCCAGCATCACCTGCGAGCGGGTCCAGCCGAACTGGTGCTCCAGCGAGGAGACGAACGGGCTGATCCCGTAGCTCTGCAACCCGATCGTCGAATAGCCGACCAGTGCGGCCAGCGCGAGCGGCCAGTGCGCGCGCCATTCGGCGGCCGCGCCGCTGCTGCCAGTGCTCATGTCCCCTCCCTCGGCTTTCCAGCGGCGCCGACGATAGGGCCTTGCCGCGCCTCGGCAAGTCTTTGCTGCGCGTCCGTTTTCCCGATCGGTGGATTGCGCGCCGCGCGTCGGGGTCATAGCCTGGCCCGCGAAGGAGAGGATGCCCATGGCCGAGGCCGCCGTCGCCAGAGTGCCCCCGCCCGCCCGCGCGCTCAGCCGCCGCGCCGCGGTGATCGGGGTGGGCGAGACCGACTACCATCTCGACTACCAGGCCGAGCGCGCCCGCGCCCCGGGCTATGTGCCGCCGCTGCCCGAGGACCTCGCCGCCCGGGCCTTCGAGCGGGCGTTGGCCGATTCGGGGCTGCGCCGCGAGGACATCGACGGGATCTCGACCTCCTTCACCTATGGCGGCCCGCCGCCCGGGGAGATGGCGCGGATGCTCGGCCTCTCACCGCGCTACGCGATCTCCAACGGCAACATCATGGCGGGGCCCC
>CALLNA010000096.1 GCA_938005655.1 uncultured Novosphingobium sp. | reverse complement strand
CCTGGGTCACCTTGTAGGCGCCCTGATATTCGGCGACTTCCTCGCCCATCACGAACACGCGCGGATCGCGGCGCATTTCCTCGGCCATCGCATCCCGCAGCGCCTCGCGCACCGTGGTCTTGACCATCGCCGTGCCGGCCGGGATCGCCGGATCGGCAGCAGGCGCCGCCACGACGGGCTTGGGCGCAGCCGCCACAGGCGCGGCAGTCGGCTGCGGAGCCTCCACTGCAGCTGCGGGAGCAGCCTTGGGTGCGGCAACCTCACCTTCACCGGAGAGCATGGCGATGACCGTGCCGACCTTCACATTGTCGGTGCCTTCGGCAATCAGGATCTTCTCGATCGTGCCTTCGTCGATCGCCTCGAATTCCATCGTCGCCTTGTCGGTCTCGATCTCGGCGAGGATGTCGCCGGACTTCACCGCGTCGCCTTCCTTGACCAGCCACCGGGCGAGCTTGCCCTCTTCCATCGTCGGCGAGAGCGCGGGCATCTTGAGTTCCACGGCCATCAGTAGCGCTCCACCAGGACGTCGGTGTAGAGTTCGGCGGGCGCGGGCTCGGGCGAGCTTTCGGCGAAATCCGCTGCCTCTGTCACCGTCGCGCGGATGCGCTTGTCGATCTCCTTGATCCGGTCCTCCGGAACCCCGCGCGAGAGCAGCTCGGCCTTGGCGCCCTCGATCGGATCGTGCTTCTCGCGCATTTCCTGCACTTCCTCGCGGCTGCGATACTTGGCCGGATCGGACATCGAGTGGCCGCGATAACGATAGGTGTTGAGCTCCATCAGGACGGGGCCGTTGCCGGCCCGGACGAAGGCCAGCGCCTGCCGGGCCGCCTGACGGACCTGGAGCACGTCCATCCCGTCGACGTCCATGCCGGGGATGCGGAAGGCCGTGCCGCGACGATAGAAATGGGTCTCGGCCGAGGAGCGGCGGACTGCCGTGCCCATCGCATAGCCGTTGTTCTCGATCACGAAGACGATCGGCAGCTTCCACAGCGCGGCCATGTTGAAGCTCTCGTAGACCTGGCCCTGGTTGGCCGCGCCGTCGCCGAAGTAGGCGACGCAGACGCCGCCGTCCTCGTTGTACTTGTGGGCGAAGGCGAGCCCCGTGCCGAGCGGCACCTGCGCCCCGACGATTCCGTGGCCGCCGAAGAACTTATGCTCGACACTGAACATGTGCATCGAGCCGCCCTTGCCTTTGGAGATGCCCGCCTGGCGGCCGGTCAGCTCGGCCATGATGACCTTGGGATCGATCCCGTAGGCCAACATGTGGCCGTGATCGCGATAGCCGGTGATGACGCTGTCCTTGCCGGCCTCCAGCGCCGACTGGATGCCCACCGCGACCGCCTCCTGGCCGATATAGAGGTGGCAGAAACCGCCGATCAGGCCGAGGCCGTAAAGCTGGCCCGCCTTCTCCTCGAAGCGGCGGATCAGCACCATCTGCTCGTAGAAGGTCAGCAGCTCGTCGTCGCTCGCCGCATAGCAGGGGCTTTTCTCGTAAGCCTCCTGCAAGCTGCGCAGGGCGAAGGTTTCCTCGTCCGGCCCATGAGCGGTTGTTTCGGCGGATTTCTCGGGCGCAGCTTTCGTGCCGACGGATTTAGCCAATGTGATGATTCCCCGGGGAGTGGATTCACCAAGGGCTATAGGCCGAAGTAGCGCGCCGGAAAATGGTGAGCGCTCAATTTTCTTATAGGCTTGGGCAAGAATCGTTCGCGCTCGAAGCGGCGCGGCAGGTTCCGCTACTTATTCAGCAACATTACCATTTCGTCCGGGTGGACGACATTGAGATTGCTGCGCAGCAGCTCGCCCGCGAGGTCCGGATCGGCATGGCGCGGATCGAGCAGGGCGACGCGGTTGCGGATCTCGTTGCGCTCGGCGGTGAGCTGCTTGATCTCCTGCTGGCGCTGGACCAGCAGGCGACTGTGCTCACCCCAAGCAAGGAGGCCGCTGGGCCCCGCGATGACGACCCCGCCGAGCACCAGCAGGCAGGCCAGGGCGATGCCCTGCGTGATGCTTTCCCGCTGCAACTTGGGATCGGCCCGGAGTCTTCTCATGGCCGCACAGAATCATAGTTAATTCAGTGATTCAAGCAGAAATGCTCGAAGCGGTTCGATTTCGTAACAATTGGCGGGAATTGACCCGTTCCCGTCTTCGCCCTGGAAGCGGAATGGTGCGCCCGACAGGATTCGAACCTGTGGCCCCCAGATTAGGAATCTGGTGCTCTATCCTGCTGAGCTACGGGCGCGCCGCGCTTCCTTTAGGGAGGCGGCGGCGCGCTGGCAATCTAGTTGGTCTCGCCCTAGTTGGTCTCGCCCTAGTTAGTCTCAGGGGGCGGCGCGACGGGGAACGGCAGGGGCATGACCTCGATGCCTTCCTCCAGCAGCTCGATCGCCTCCTCGGCGGTGGCCTGGCCGTGGATCGTCTCGGCCTCGCGCTCGCCGTAGTGAATCTCGCGGCTGACCTCGGCGAAGCCGTCGCCGACCCAGCGCGATTCCTTGAGCGCCTCGGCCTGCATCGCGGCCATCGCCCGCATCATCGCCACGGCTTGCGGCGGAAGCTGGCCGCCGGTCATCGGGGTCTTGGCGGCGGGCGCGGGCTTGGGCGCCACGAGCTGGTTGCCCTTGCGGCCGAGGTTGGGGGCCATCGGAGCCTTGACGATCTCGGCCGAGCCGCATTGCGGGCAGGTAACGAGGCCCCGCGCCTGCTGGCCGGCGAAGTCGTCGGACGAGGCGAACCAGCCTTCGAAGCGGTGCCCGCTGTCGCGGCACTCGAGGTCGAACACGATCATGGCAAGGCCTATCTGGCGATCGCGCGGCGGTTGGCAAGGCTCGGCAACTGGGCGCGAACCTCGGCGATGCGCGCGGGGGCGATCTCGGCAAAGCCCACCCCCGCCTCCCCATCCATGTCGAGCAGGACCTGGCCCCAGGGGTCGACGACCAGGCTGTGCCCGTAGGTGCTGCGTCCGTCCTCATGCCTGCCGGTCTGCGCGGCGGCCACGACATAGGCGCTGGCCTCGATCGCGCGGGTGCGCTGGAGGAGGTGCCAGTGGGCCTCTCCGGTGGGCACGGTGAAGGCGGCCGGGATCGCGATAATGTCGCAGTTCCGCCGACCAAGCTCCTCGAACAATGCGGGAAAGCGGATGTCGTAGCAGATCGCCAGGCCGAGCCGGCCGACCGGTGTCTCGACCGTGACGACCTGCTCGCCGGCGGCATAGGCATTCGATTCCCGCCAGGATTCGCCGGTCGCCAGGTCGACATCGAACATATGGATCTTGTCGTAGCGCGCGGCGATCCCGCCCGAGGAATCGATCACAAAGGCACGGTTCGCCCAGCGCCCGTCCTCCCGCAGCACGGCCAGCGAGCCAAGCGCGACCCAGATGCCCGCGTCGGCCGCAGCGCGGCGGGCGGCCGCCAGCACCGGATCGTCCGCCTCGGCGACGATGTGCAGGGCCGCCCGGTCGCGCTTGCGATCGAGCAGGCCGGACATCTCGGGCGTGAACAGAAGCGACGCCCCGCCCTGCGCCGCGGCGCCGATCGCCGCGACGATCGTGGCGGCATTGGCCTGGGGATCGACCCCCGAGGTCATTTGCAGGACGGCGATGCGCTTCATCTCAGAGCCCGAGCAGCGGATCGAGCTTGCCGGCGCGGTCGAGCGCATGGAGATCGTCCGAGCCGCCGATGCCCTGGTTGTCGATGAAGATCTGCGGCACGGTCGTCGCGCCGGGCGCGCGCTCCAGCATCTCGGCGCGCTTGGGGCCGCCCATGGTGATATCGTATTCTTCGTAAGCCACGCCCTTGCCGTCGAGCAGGCGCTTGGCCGCCGCGCCGTAGCCGCAGCCCCATTTCGTGTAGATTTCAACCTTCGCCACGTCTTCGCGATCCTTGTTCCAGCACCTCTTGAAAGGGGGCGCGGCTATCATATCTGATGAGGCGTGTCATGGCTCGCAAGAGGATGGCGCAGCGTCCGGAGCGCCGAAGACGGGCTCCGGCAGACCCGAAAATTGCTCATTGGAGGATTTTTGCCATGAATCGTTTCGACTTTACCCCCTATCGCCGCAGCACCGTCGGCTTCGACCGACTGTTCGACCTGCTCGAGAACACCGGGCGCTCCAGCGGCGACAACTACCCGCCGTTCAACATCGAACGGGTCAGCGAGGATGCCTATCGCATCACCCTGGCCGTCGCCGGGTTCAAGCCCGCCGACATCGATATCACCGCCCAGCAGAACCTGCTCGCGATCCAGGGCAAGAAGCCCGAGGAAGCGCGCGAGGGTCGGATGCTGCATGTCGGTATCGCCCAGCGCGGGTTCGAGCGGCGCTTCGAACTGGCCGACTACGTTCGCGTGGCCTCGGCGAATCTCGAGGACGGGCTGCTCGTCATCGACCTGATTCGCGAAGTTCCCGAGGCGATGAAGCCGAAGAAGATCGCGATCGGGACCCAGGCCCCGCTCACCCTCGTCGAGGACGGCGAAGGGCGCAGCCAGGCGGCCTGATCCTTAGCGATCTGACTGACAGATAACAAAAATTCGGGGGTGGGCCCGGGTAGGCCCACCCCCGCGACGTTTCCACGCCGCCCTATCCTCGCTTGACCGTCCGGGTCGCAGAAGACGGTCAGGCCAGGACAAACCCGGGCGGTCGCGCAGCGGCCAAGGGGAGCCGCGCGACCGATCTTCGCGGAACGCCATATCCGTTTGGCAAACAACTTGGGTTAATTTTACAAGATTTTTATACATGCGGCCTGGCGGCCACGGTCGGAGCCCGATTCAGCTCGGCTGAATCGGCTGCGAATGCCGGTCTGCTTCTGTTTGCCTAGACGAGCCGCGCCTGCTTGAGCGCCGCCTCGATGAAGCCCGCGAACAGCGGGTGGGGATCGAACGGGCGGCTTTTCAGCTCGGGATGGAACTGCACGCCGACGAACCACGGATGGTCCGGCCGCTCGACGATCTCGGGCAGCAGGCCGTCGGGCGACATGCCCGAGAAGACCAGGCCGCCCTGCTCCAGCGGTTCCTTGTAGGCGACGTTCACCTCGTAGCGGTGGCGATGCCGCTCCGAGATATCGGTGGCGCCGTAGATCGCCGCCACATGGCTGTTGCCAGCAAGTTTCGCCTCGTAGGCGCCGAGCCGCATGGTCCCGCCGAGGTCGCCGCCGTGGGCGCGCGTCTGGAGCCCTTCCGGGCTCATCCATTCGGTGATGATGCCGACGACCGGCTCCTTGGTCGGGCCGAACTCGGTCGAGGAGGCCCCGGCGATGCCCGCGGCGCGGGCACCCTCGATGCAGGCCATCTGCATCCCGAGGCAGATGCCGAAGAACGGCACCTTGCGCTCGCGCGCGAAGCGGACGCTGGCGATCTTGCCCTCGGTCCCGCGCTCGCCGAAGCCGCCGGGCACGAGGATGCCGTGCATCGGCTCCAGGCGGGCCGCGATCTCGGCGTCGTCCTGCTCGAACAGCTCGGCGTCGATCCAGCGGATATGGACCTTGACCCGGTTGGCCATGCCGCCGTGGACCAGCGCTTCGTTGAGCGACTTGTAGGCGT
>CALLNA010000095.1 GCA_938005655.1 uncultured Novosphingobium sp. | reverse complement strand
GCGCGCTGCTGCTCGGCGTGATCGTCTCCGGCCTGTTCGTCGCCATCTCGATGACCTCGGGCGGCGGCGCATGGGACAACGCCAAAAAATATATTGAAGACGGTCATCACGGCGGCAAAGGCAGCGAAGCCCACAAAGCGGCGGTGACCGGCGATACCGTGGGCGATCCCTACAAGGACACCGCCGGCCCCGCCGTGAACCCGATGATCAAGATCACCAACATCGTCGCGCTGCTGCTGCTCGCGGCGCTGGCGGGACACGCGGTCGGCTAGGTCCGCGGCCCCGGTGAACGAAGGGCCCGCCCGGAGCGATCCGGGCGGGTTCTTTCATGCTCGGCGCGTTAACAATTCGTTTGGCATGGGCTGATAAGCCCAGGCTGCGGCACGGATTGCCGCGGCGAACGAGGGTTAACACGTGGCAAGCATGGCGCTGCCTGCCCTGGCTTTTGCACCTCGCGCTCCGGCGCCAGGGGCTTCCGCCGCGCCCGCGCTCTCGATCCGCGTGCTCGACTGGCCGTGCTGCGGCGCGCCGAGCATCGTCTCGCGCTGGGATATCCTGGCCCGCCGCGCCGCCGAGCCCAATCCGTTCCTGGAGAGCTGGTATCTGCTCCCCGCCCTGCGCGCGCTCGATCCCGACGAAACCCTGCGGATCTTCCTGCTCGAGGCGGACGACGAAATCGTCGGCCTGATGCCGCTGGCCGAGGAGAAGCGCTACTACCGCCGCCCGATCCCGCACCTCGCCGGCTGGACCCATCCCAACGCCTTCCTCGGCACCCCGCTGATCGCCGAGGGGCACGAGCAGGCGTTCTGGCGCGAGCTGCTCGCCTGGGCCGACCGCAATGCCGGGAACGCCCTGTTCCTCCACCTGTCCGAGCTCGTGCTCGACGGCCCCGTCTTCAAGGCCCTGACCCGGGTCATCGGCGGCGAGAAGCGCCTGGGCGCCATCGTCCACCGCGAGGAGCGCGACCTGCTCCGCTCCGCGGAAACGCCCGAGACCTATTTCGCCGCCTCGCTCTCCGGCAAGAAGCGCAAGGAGCTGCGCCGCCAGTTCAACCGCCTCGCCGAGCAGGGCGCGGTCGCCTTCGAGCGGCGGCACGACGACGAAGGCCTCGCCGAATGGACCGACGCCTTCCTCGACCTCGAAGCCGCCGGATGGAAGGGCAAGGCGGGTTCCGCGCTCGCCCTGGCCGAGGGCACGACCGGGCTGTTCCGCTCGGCCCTGGCCGGCGCCGCCGCGCAGGGGCGGCTCGAACGGCTGACCCTGACCCTAGACGGCCAACCGATCGCCATGCTCGCGACCTTCCTCTGCGCGCCCGGCGCCTTCAGCTTCAAGACCGCCTTCGACGAGCGCTACGCCAGGTTCTCGCCCGGCGTCCTGCTCCAGTGCGAGAACCTGATGATCCTCGACCGCGCGGACATCGCCTGGACCGATAGCTGCGCCGCCGCCGACCATCCGATGATCGACCACATCTGGCGCGAGCGGCGCACCGTCGCGCGAGTCTCACTCGCCATCGGCGGAGCACTGCGCCGGAGGGCCTTCGGCCTGATCGCGCGGGCCGAACTGCGCCGCAAGCGCAAGGGAGCCCCCAAATGACCTTCGCCGCCCCGATGTTTCCGGCCGCGGCGCGCGCGGCCTTCGCCGCCCACTATCCCGAGGTGCCACATGTCCTGAGCCACGACCTCGGCCACCATCCGCTGTTCGAGCTGGAAGCCCTGGCCCAGCTCGCCGAGGCGCTGCCCGAGGCCTCGATCGAGTACAACCGCGGCGACCTGCCGATCGGCGTCGACGGCAAGCCCGAGCGGCCGGCGATCTCCATCGGCGAGACGATCCGTGGCATCGCCGAGACCGGCTCCTGGGCCGTGCTCAAGAACATCGAGCAGAACCCGCTCTACGCCGCGATCCTCCACGACCTGCTGGAGGAACTGCGCCCGCAGATCGAGGCGCGGACCGGGGCGATGATGATGACCCAGGCCTTCGTCTTCGTCTCCTCGCCGAACGCGGTGACGCCCTACCACTTCGACCCCGAGCACAATATCCTGCTGCAACTGCGCGGCGCCAAGACGATGACCCAGTTCCCCGCCGGGGACGCCGCCTACGCCCCCGACGAGGTCCACGAGGGCTATCACACCGGCGGCGCGCGCGAGCTGGCCTGGCGCGAGGAGCTGGCCCGCGGCGGCAGGGAGTTCCGCATCGGCCCGGGCCAGGCGCTGTTCGTGCCGGTCATGGCCCCGCACTTCGTCCGCAACGGGCCGGAACCGTCGATCTCGCTGTCGATCACCTGGCGCTCGGAATGGTCCTTCGCCGAGGCCGACGCCCGCGCCTTCAACGGCGTGCTGCGGCGGATCGGGTTCAAGCCGCGCAGCACCGGCCGCTGGCCCGCGCGCAACCTGGCCAAGGCCTATGGCTGGCGGCTGCTGCGAAAGCTGCGCCGCCGGAGCTGAGCGCTTCGTTGACGCCGCCGCCCGGCGCTGCTTAGGCGGCGGCCATGTCCGAACGAGCCCACCTGCAAAAGCTGGTCGACGACCTCGTCGCGCTGCTCGCCGTCGCGCCGCTCAGCGGCGACCGCTTCGAAGGCGCGCGCATCCCGCCCGGCGCGATCAGCGGGCCGGACCGGGTCTTCGGCGGGCAGGTCGTCGCCCAGGCCCTCGCCGCCGCGACCGCCACCGCGCCGGAGGACCGGCCGGCCCATTCGATGCACGGCTACTTCCTGCGGATGGGCGACAACGCCCACCCGATCGAATACCAGGTTGCCCGCGACCTCGACGGCGGGACCTTCTCCAACCGCCGGGTCCAGGCGATCCAGGGCGGGCGGCCGATCCTCTCGCTGAGCGCCTCGTTCCAGCGGCTCGAAACGGGCCTCCATCATCAGGACGCCATGCCGCAGGTGCCGGGCCCCGAGGGCCTGCCGAGCGACGTCGAGGAATGCCGCAAGGAGCTGCACCGCTATCCGGAGGCGCTCCAGGCCACGCTCGGCTCACCGCGCCCGATCGAGCTGCGCACGGTGGAACGCCTGCGCTGGCTCGATCCCGAGCCCCTGCCGCCGGTCTGCCACATCTGGTGGCGCACGCCCGCGCCGATCCACAGCGACGACCCGCGCCTCCACCGCGCCGTGCTCGCCTATGCCAGCGACCTCGCCATGCTGCGCACCGCCGCCCTGCCCCATGCGGTGAGCTGGTTCAGCGACCCGATGCAGGAGGCCAGCCTCGACCACGCGATCTGGTTCCACGACGACTTCCGCGCCGACCGATGGACCCTGTTCGTCACCCGCAGCACCTGGGCGGGCCGCGCGCGGGGCTATACCACCGGTCAGATGTTCCAGGACGGCCGGCTGATCGCCAGCATGACGCAGGAAGGCCTGATCCGGATGCTGCAACCGCAGGGCGCGTGACCGCCGCCTGACCCTCACCCGTTCGGGTGATAGAAGTCGTAAACCGTCGCGAGACGCCGGGGGCCTTCTGCAAGTCCTCCAGCGAGGCCGCGCGGACCCGGCCCGCCGTGCCGAAGTGGAGCAGTAGGGCGCGCTTGCGGGCCGGGCCGATGCCGGGGATCTCGTCGAGCGGCGAGGCGGTGATCGCCCGGCTGCGCTTCTCGCGGTGCGCGCCGATGGCGAAGCGGTGGACCTCGTCGCGCAGGCGCTGGAGATGGAACAGGACCGGCGAATTGGTCGGCAGGGTCTTCTCGCGCCCGTCGGGAAAGTGGAACACCTCGCGCCCCTCGCGGCCGTGGTGCGGGCCCTTGGCGATGGCGATCAGCGGCACGTCCTCGATCCCCAGCTCCTCCAGCGTGTCGCGCGCCGCGCTCATCTGGCCCTTGCCGCCGTCGATCAGGACAAGATCGGGCCAGGTCGCGCCGTCGCGGTCCGGATCGTCGCCCTGCCCCTCCTGCTGGAGCCGGGCGAAGCGGCGCTGGAAGACCTCGCGCATCATCGCGAAGTCGTCGTTGGTCTGGGCCTGGCGGATGTTCCACTTGCGGTACTGGCCCTTGATGAAGCCCTCCGGCCCGGCAACGATCATCGCCCCGAGCGCATGGGCGCCTTGGACGTGGCTGTTGTCATAGACCTCGATCCGCTGCGGCGGCTCGGGCAGCTCGAGGAACTCGGCCAGCTCGCGGTTGATCCGGGCCTTGGTGCCGCTCTCGGCCAACCGCCGGTCGAGCGCCTCGACCGCATTGCGCCGGGCCTGGTCGATCAGCCGCCGCCGATCGCCGCGCTGGGGGACCGAGACCTCGACCTTGCCGCCCGCCCCGGCGCGGAAGGCCTCGGCCAGCAGTTCCGCCTCGGGCAGCGCGCGGTCGACCAGGATGCAGCGCGGCGGCGGCACCTCCTCGTAGAACTGGGCGAGGAAGGCGGTCATCACCTCTTCCTCGCTCAGCCCCTCGGTATGGCTGGGGAAGAAGGCGCGGTGGCCCCAGTTCTGGCCGCCGCGGATGAAGAAGGCCTGGACGCCGATCTGCCCGCCCTTGGAGGCCATGGCGAAGACGTCGGCATTGCCGAGCCCCTCGGCGTTGATCGCCTGGCTTCCCTGGATGAAGGTCGCCGCGCGCAGGCGGTCACGCAGCATGGCCGCGCGCTCGAAATCGAGGCTTTCCGCCGCCTCGTTCATCTGCGCGCCGATCTTGGCCTGCACCGCCGAGGAGCGCCCGCCGAGGAAGTCCTTCGCCTCCTGCACCAGTTCGGCATAGCCGGCCGCGTCGATCCGCCCGACGCAGGGGGCCGAGCAGCGCTTGATCTGGTAGAGCAGGCAGGGCCGGTCGCGGCGGGAGAAGAAGCTGTCGGTGCAGGACCGCAGCAGGAACAGCTTCTGCAAGGCGTTGATCGTGGTGTTGACCGATCCGGCGCTGGCGAAGGGGCCGTAGTAGTTGCCCTTGGCCCGCCGCGCGCCGCGGTGCTTCATGATCCGCGGAAAGGCGTGGTCGGCGCAGAGCAGGATGAAGGGGAAGCTCTTATCGTCGCGCAGCAGGACGTTGTAGGGCGGGCGGTAGCGCTTGATGAGCTGCGCTTCGAGCAGCAGCGCCTCGGCCTCCGAATTGGTCGTGACGATGGTCATCGCCCGCGTCTGGCTGACCATGCGCTTGAGCCGCAGCGGCAGGCGCTCGACCTGGGTGTAGTTCGCCACCCGGTTCTTCAGCGCCCGCGCCTTGCCGACGTAGAGCACGTCGCCGCGCGCATCGAGCATCCGATAGACGCCAGGCTTGGGCTTCAGCGTGCGGACGACCTCGCGGATCGCGGCGGTGCCGGCTTCCAGGTCGGGCTGGTCGCCGGCCCCTTTCAGCGAATAGGTCGCGCGCTCCTCGCTGAAGCGGTCCTGTCCTTCGGGATGCGGGGGGCGGCTGGCCATCCTGGGCAGATAGGAGATCGGGCGCCGTTCGTCATCCCGGGGCTGCCCCCGGGGACGACGCTTCTCGTCAGAACTGCTTGCGGAACTCCAGCCCGATCACCCGGCCGCGCGGATCGACGAGGTCGGGCTGGTAGCTGATCGGCACGACGCCGTTGGCATCCGTCACCCGCTGGCGCGCGTTGAACAGGTTGTCGACCGACAGCGACAGCCGCGCGCCCTTGAAGAACGGCGAGGCCCGGAGCGCCCACTTCTGCTGCTCCAGATTGACGAAGGCCCGCAGGTTCAGCTTGAACGCGCTGCCGAAGCGCAGGTCGGAGGTGCCGAGCAGGGTGCTGCCGCGCACCGTGGTCGGCGCCGCCCAGCTTCCGTTGAGGCGGAAGCCGAGGCCCTTGTAGAAGGCCCCGCCCTCGACCTCGAGCGAATGGCGCGACACGCCGCCGCCGCTCAGCGCATCGCCGTCGAGCAGGTCGAGCGTCGGCCCGCCGGGCGCGACCAGCACGCTCTCGTCGAAGCGGACGGTGTGATAGATCGCGATGTTCCAGCGCCCCTGCCCCGGCTGGCCGCCCATCGCGCCGGGCCCGCCGCCGCCGCCACGGAACCCACCGCCCGGCCGGCCGCCCCCGCCGCCGCGCGGGCCGCCGAAACCGCCCTGGCCGGGACCACGGCCCGCGCCCATGCCGCCGAAGCCGCCCTGCCGCGGCGGCGGCGCCTTGCCGATCGTCCCGTTGATGTTGAAGCCGTAGCGAATGCGCGAGCTCTGCTCCTTGGCGAAGGTCACGGGACGCTGGTCGATCGACAGCAGCGCGCCGACGACGCAGAGCGCGGGATCGGTGCAGCGGACGACCCGTCCGGGGAACGCCGCCTCGATCGCCGGGGTCAGCAGCGGGAAGCTGGCCGTCACGTCGTCGGAATTGTTGCGGAAATATTCGACCAGGAAGCTGGAGTTCTTGAAGAACGGCAGTTGCCAGTTGGCCGACAGCTTGAGGTCGCGCTGGACCTCTTGCTTGAGGTTGCGGTTGCCGCCGCTGATCACCGTGACCAGCGCGGTCTCGCCGCGGGTGAAGTCGAAGACCGCGACGTTGTCGGTCACGATCAGCGGGTTGCCGAGGCTGGCCAGCGACGGCGCGGCCTCGTTGACGATATAGCTCGCCTGGAGGCTCAGCCGGTCGGTCACGCCCCAGGTCAGACCCAGGCTGTAGTCGTAGAGCGTGCCGAAGTCGGACAGCCGGTCGATCCCGCCGCTGAGGTTCAGGGTCAGGTCGCCGATCCCGCCCAGGACATTGTTCCGACGGCTGGTCAGCGGCACGCCGATGTTGACCCCGGCGCTGAGGTCGCCCCGGTCGAGCCGGGTCTCGCCCGCGCCGGTGCGCGTGTCGCTGCTGACGATGCCGGTATAGGCGAAGCCGCCCTTGACCGTCAGCGAGACGTCGCCGGCCGGCAGGCTGAACGGCCGCCCCATCAGCGTCACCATGCTGGTCACGCTGTTGTTCCTCACCCGCGCGAGGTCTTGGCCCGGATTGGCCAGGGTGGGCAGGACGCCCGTCAGCGAAAGCGTCCCGCCGTCGACCATGTCCTGCAACGCGGCCAGCGCCTGGGAGGACGGACGGCGATCGATCAGCGTGGTCGTCGTCGCCGTGCTGGCGTCGGCCGTCGCGGTCAGCCGCCAGGCTCCGAGCCCCTTGTTGAGGTTCAACCCGGCCTGGTAGGTATCGGTCCGGCTCGTCCGCATCAGCGGATCGGGAATATAGCGGGTGACGCTGGTCCCGCCCTGGCTCAGCTCGACCGTCGGCAGGCCGGAGAAGGAGGTCGTGTCCGCCCGCGAGGCCGCCGCGTTGAGCGTCAGCCCGGCGGCATTGGCGCCGCTGCCCAGCGGCATGGTCCAGGTGCCGTTGAAGCCCAGGTTGCGGCTGTCCGCGATCAGGGTGCGAAAGTCGGCCGGGTCGAGGTCGCCCGCGACCGGCGCGGGAGTCTGCTGCCGCACCCCGCGCTCGCCTTCGGTCAGCGGGCTGGTGTCGTCGGCGCTGACGGTCAGGTTCAGGCGGCTCTTGCCCGCGACACGGAACATCGAGCCTTCGAAGTTGAAAGTGTCGAACCCGCCGTCGCTCGGGACGTGGTATTCGAACTCGGCGGTCTTGCTGGAGAAATTGTCCTTGAGGATCAGGTTCACCACCCGCTGGTTCGGGGGATAGCCGTACTTGAGCGCGACCTCCTCGGGCAGGACCTCCATGCGGCGGATCGCCTCGGGCGGGATGTTGCGCATCTCGCGGAAGCTGGAGACGCGCTGGCCGTTGATCAGCATGACCGGAAAACCGTCGCCGCGCCCGCGCGAGGAGCTGGTCTGGGTGCCGAGCGCACTGATCAGCTCGGTGATCGAGGCCGCGCCATAGCTCGCGATGTCTTCCTCATCGAGGGTGATCAGCGGCGGCTGGGGCGCGTCGACCTGACCCTGGAGGCGGGTCGCCACGACGACGATCTCCGACCCGTGGGTCTCGCTGTCGAACTCGTCCGTGGGCTCGGCGCTGCCGGCGGCCGCGACGCCACCAGGCTCTGTGATCGGCTGGGCAGGCTCGGTCTGGCCCCACGCCGGAGCGGTCAGCGCCAACAGGGGCAGCAGGGCGAAACGACGCAACTATTCTCTCCATCCAAGTCCAGACAATGGCCCCGCGGACCCGCTCCCATCGGCCCGATGCGGGCATTCCCCTATTCGGGCAAGGCGGCCGCGGGTAACAAATTGTCGCCGCCCGGATACGAATGCGTTGCTGTACCGTTCCTTACGAAGACTTCCCTTTTTGGTGATCCGCCGCTATGGCGCGCCGCAAGACGGCGACCTCGCCGCCCTCAAGACATGGAAACAGAAGCCCGGATGGCGAAAGAAGAACTGCTCGAAATGCGCGGCACGGTGGTCGAGCTGCTGCCCAACGCGATGTTCCGCGTAAAGCTGGAAAACGACCACGAGATCCTCGGCCACACCGCCGGCAAGATGCGCAAGAACCGCATCCGCGTGCTGGTCGGCGACGAAGTGCTGGTCGAGCTGACCCCCTACGACCTGACCAAGGGCCGCATCACCTATCGCTTCATGCCCGGCCGCGGCGGTCCCGGCCAGTTCTGACCCCGGGCGCGGTCCCGAGCATGACCGGGCCTTCTTCCCCAATGCTGGTCCTGGCCTCCTCCTCTCCGCGCCGCCGCGAGCTGCTCGCGCGGATCGGCGCGGCGCCCGGCCGGATCGCCAGCCCCGACATCGACGAGACTCCGCTCAAGGCCGAGCGGCCGCGCGCCTATGCGCTGCGGTTGGCGCGGGAAAAGGCCCGCGCGGTCGACCGGCATGACGGCGAGATCGTCCTGGCCGGCGACACCACGGTCGCGCTCGGCCGCCGCATCCTCCCGCCCGCCGAGAGCGAGGACGTCCAACGCCGCTTGCTGGAGCTGCTCTCCGGCCGCCGCCATACCTGCATCTCCGCGGTCTGCGCAATCGACGCCGCAGGGCACGAGCGGCTGCGCGTGGCCGAGACCGTGGTCGCCTTCAAGCGCCTGACCGCTGCCGAGATCGCCGCCTATGTCGCCAGCGGCGAAGGGCTGGGCAAGGCCGGCGGCTACGCGATCCAGGGCCGCGCCGAGGCGCTGATCCGGTTCATCTCGGGCAGTCATTCAGGCGTCGTCGGCCTGCCCCTGTTCGAGACGCGGGCGCTGCTCGCGGCGTCGGGCTATCCGCTTGGCTGAATGGCTGGTCGAGGAAGGGATCGGCGAGCATCGCGCGATCCTGCTCGACGGCGGCGAGATCGCCGCCGCCCGGATTGAATGGCCGGGCAGCCTGGTGGCGGGCGAAGTGGCCGATGCGGTGCTCGTCTCGCGCGGGGCCGGCAGCCCGCGCGGCACGGTGCGCTTTGCGAGCGGCGAGGAAGCGCTGGTCGACCGCCTCCCCCGCGAGGCCGCCGAGGGCGCCGCGCTGCGGGTCGAGGTCGTCCGCGCGGCGATCGCCGAGCGCGGGCGGACCAAGCTGGCCCAGGCAAGACCGGCCGACGCCCCGCTGCGCCCCGCGCCGACGCTCGCCCAGCGCCTCTCCGCCCGCGTCGTCCGCCGCTTCCCCGAATGCGGCTGGGACGAGCTTCACGCCGAAGCCCGGGAGGGCGAGATCGCCTTTCGCGGCGGCGCGCTGACCGTCTCGCCCACCCCGGCGATGACGCTGATCGACATCGATGGAACGCTCGCACCGGCCGCCCTCGCCAGCGCGGCGGTTCCCGCCGTGGCCGCGGCGATCGGCCGGTTCGACCTCGCCGGCTCGATCGGCATCGATTTCCCCACCCTGTCCGACAAGGCCGACCGCCGCGCGATCGATGCCGCGCTCGGCGCGGCGCTGGCCGGCTGGCCGCACGAGCGGACCGCGATGAACGGCTTCGGCTTCGTCCAGCTCGTCGCCCGGCTGGAGCGGCCGAGCCTGGTCGCCCGCCTCGCCCGCGATCCCGCCGGCGGCGCAGCGCGCGCCCTGCTGCGCCGGGCCGAGGCGGTCGAGGCGCCCGGAACCCTGCTGCTGACCGCCCATCCCGCGGTCCGCACCGCCGTCGCTCCCGAATGGGAGGCCGAGCTGGCGCGGCGCACCGGCCGCGCCCTGCGCTGGGCGACCGATTCCGCGCTTGCCTTGGCGGGCGGCTTTGCCCAGGCAGTGGCGGCATGACCGCCACGCCCAAGAAATGCCCGATCTGCCGCAAGCCGCGCAGCGCCGAGCACGACCCGTTCTGCTCGTCCCGCTGCCGCGACCGCGACCTCCTGCAATGGCTGGAGGACGGCTACGCCC
>CALLNA010000094.1 GCA_938005655.1 uncultured Novosphingobium sp. | reverse complement strand
GCCAGCGGCGTCCGCCCGCGGCCGCGCCGCTTGCGCGAGGTATGGAGGCCCATCGCCAGCAGAAATCCTCCCCGGCACGGGGAGGAGCTGGCTGACCACCCCCCTCATCCCGCGTCCAGCTCCCGGCTGAGGTTGGCGTGGAAGCGGTCGGCGAAGCGCTGGAGGCGGGCCTCGTAGGCGTTCACCCGGTGGGAGAAACGGTTGTAGGCGATCACCGCCGGAATCGCCGCGAACAGGCCGATGGCCGTGGCGAACAGCGCCTCGGAAATGCCCGGCGCGACCACGGCGAGCGAGGAGTTCTGCTGCTGGCCGATCTGGAAGAACGAGTTCATGATCCCCCAGACCGTGCCGAACAGGCCGACGAAGGGCGCGACCGAGCCGACCGTGGCGAGGAAGTTCAGCCGGTCGGACAGGCGGTCCGCCTCGTTCGCGACGGCGCCGTCCATCGCGCCCTGGAGCCGCTGGCGCAGGCCCTCGCGGTCGCGGACCTTGGCGGCGACCGAGCGCTTCCATTCGCCGAGCCCGGCGGCGGCGATCCGCGCCGGGGGCACGTCGCCCTTGACCTTCACGCTGTCGAGGTCGGCGGCGTCCCAGAAATCCTCCTCGTAGGCGTCGGAGCGGCGGTTCACCGAGCCCATCCGCAGCGAGAACGAGATGATGATCGCCCAGACCCAGATCGAGGCGAGCACCAGGCCGGCCATCACCACCTGGACGACGATGTCGGCGTCGAGGAACAGCTTCACGGGGTTGAGCCGGGTCGGCGCGCCGGCGGCCGCGGCGACGGCAAGGGTAGCGAGCAGGGTCATTCTGATCCTTCGGAGGCAGGAACGATGTTGGCGCCAAGATTGGCAAGGGCCGCGCGCCACGGCGCGGGCTGGCGGCGGGGGCGGCCGTCGGGGCCGACGAAGCCGACGCGCAGGCGGGCCTCGCTGAGCAGGGTCCCCCCGCGCAGCGCGCGCTGGCGCATCCGGGCGCTGGCCGCGCCGAGCGCCTCGGTCGCGGTCTCGATCAGCACGACGTCGTCGAGCCGGGCCGGGGCCAGGTAGCGGATCGACAGCTCGGACACCGCATAGGCGCCCTCGCCCGCCTCCTGCGCGGCGCGCTGGTCGATCCCGAGCAGGCGCAGCAGGTCGGAGCGGGCGCGCTCGAACCAGCGCAGGTAGTTGGCGTGATAGACCACGCCCGACAGGTCCGTGTCCTCGAAATAGGCGCGCACCGCGAAGCGGTGCAGCGGGCCGTCGAAGCGGCCGCCCGGAGGTTCGGGCCAGGGAGAGGTCGTCGCCGTCATGACGCCAGGCTTGTAGCCAAACCGCGAGTCGCAGGGCAACCCGTGGCGCAGCGATCGGCTCGGATCAGCCCCGTTTCGGCCCTGTTTTGGCGCTGCCGGCCGCAGATTCAGCAGATTCAGTCGCAGATCATGTGGAAGAACTGCCGCCCGCCGAAGATGTGGACGTGGAGGTGCGGCACCTCCTGGTGGCCGTGCCCGCCCATGTTGACCATCAGGCGGTAGCCCGGCCGGTCGAGCTCGAGCCGGCGCGTGACCTCGCCGACCGAGCGCATGAACCCGGCGATCTCCTCGGCCGGGGCCTTGGCGGTGAAGTCGTCCCAGCTCACGTAGGCGTTCTTGGGGATCACCAGCACGTGGACCGGGGCCTGCGGGCGGATGTCGTTGAAGGCGAAGGCCCAGTCGTCCTCGTAGACCTTGCTGCACGGCAGCTCGCCGCGCAGGATCTTCGCGAAGACGTTCTGGTCGTCGTAGGGCAGGCTGGGGTCGATCGGCATCAGTTGGTCCTCGAAGCTTTCTCGGCGATTCCGGAGGTCCCCTCGCGGCGGTCCAGCTCGGCCAGCACCTCGGCCAGCGGCACGTCCCTGGCGCCGAGCAGGACCAGGAGGTGGAACAGCAGGTCCGCTGCCTCGCCGACCAGCTCGGCGCGGTCGCCGGCGAGGGCGGCGATGACCGTCTCGGTCGCCTCCTCGCCCACCTTCTGGGCGATCTTGGGCAGGCCCCGGGCGTTGAGCTTGGCGACGTAGCTGGCGGCGGGATCGGCGCCGCGGCGCTGGGCGATCGTCGCCTCGAGCTGGGAGAGGGTGTCGGTCATCGCGCTGGCATGGTTCGCCGGGTCCGCGCGGTCAAGTCCGCCGCTGCCCGGCCCCGCCTCAATCCCGGCGCGAGCGGCCCCCGCGCCGGCCGATGATGACGCCGATCGCGCCGAGCCCGAACAGCGCCAAGGTCGACGGCTCGGGCACGGCCGAGCTGTTGCCGGCGAGCGCCGGGGCGGCGCTGCACAGCGTCAGGACCAGGGCGGCACAGGCCATTCGGAGCGACATGACGGAACGAACCCATTTTGCGCCCATTGGAATCCGGGCGTCAGGGTTTCGGAAAGCACGCTTTGGCCCGGCCGGGTCAAGGACCGCGGCGGGGGTGTGCCGGGGTGGGACGGCTTCAGCCGAGCAGCTTCTCGTGCTCGGCGACGATCTCGGCGAGGATCGACAGGGCCAGGACCGAAGGCGTCCGGGCATGGGCGAAGACCCCGATCGGGCTGCGCAGGCGGCTCTCCTCGGGCGCCCACCCCGTCTCGGCCAGCATCGCCGCCCGCGTCTCGCGCGCGCCGCGCCCGCCCTGCGCGCCGACGTAGAAGGCGGGCGTCGCCAGCGCCCAGGGCAGGATCGAGCGCTCCCATTCGTGGTCGTGGAACAGGACGGCGATCGCGGTCCAGGGGTCGACCGGCAGGTCGGGCGCCTGGCCCAGGGCGATCGTCCGGTCGCTGTCGCCTTCGCCGGAGGGCCCGGCGACCAGGCAGTCGATCCCCTGCGCCGCGGCGAGGCGGGCGAGGGCGCGCACCTCCGGCCCGCTGCCCAGGACCACGAGGCGCAGCTTGGGGAGGAAGCGGCGGACGAAGGGGCCTTGCGGGGTCATGCCCACCGCCAGCTCGGCCGGGCGCCGCCCGGTCAGGGCGGCGCAGGCGGCGGTCAGGGCGGCGCGGTCGGGCGCGGGATCGACCATGACCTCGATCCCGCTGCCGCAGGGCAGGCGGATGTCGAGGAAGGGCGAGCCCTGGCCGTAGCGCAGGACCCGCGCCGGGCCGCCGGCCAGGGCCTCGGTCGCCAGGGCCTTTTCCAGGCAGCCGTCGGCCAGCGAGCCGCGGGTCGAGCCGTCGGGCAGGACCGCGAGCTGCGCGCCCAGGCGCCGCGACCACGAGCCGTCGATCGCAGTCACGGTGCACAGCGCGCCGCCGCTCGCCGCGCTGGCGAACAGGGCCTCGCTGTCGTCGTCCCAGGGCATGTCGGTCATGAGCCACAGTGTAGCGAAACGTCGCGCCCGGCCGCAATCGCCAATCGCGGCCCGGCTGCCGGGGCGAAGATATCGGCGGGGTGATGCGGCCCGCGCTGGCCATCCGCACCGCGCGCGGGCATCTGGACGGCAACGGCAGGAACCGGCGGAGAGGATGATGGAGCAGGCAGAGGCCTATATCGAGCGCGCCCGGCAGGCGACCGGGCTGGGCGAACTGGGCGGAGACACCTGGCGCGAGGGGCTGGAGCGGCTGATCGCCTCGGCGCGGAGCGAGGCGAACCTCAACCAGGCCGGGATCGCCCAGCTCGAAGGGATGATCGTCATGCTGCTGATGAAGCGGCTGGAGATCGAGGACTGGTACGCGCGCCATCCCGCGATCGACGCGCAGGAGATCGTCGCCCCGCTGATGATCCTCGGCCTGCCGCGCACCGGCTCGACCGCGCTGCACTGCCTGCTCGGCGAGGACCCGGCGGCGCGGGTCATGCGCAACTGGGAGGGGATGAACCCGACCCCGCCGCCCGAGCGCGCGACCTACGAGACCGATCCGCGCATCGCCGTGATGCAGACCCACATGGACCGCCGCGACCGGGTGACGCCGCGGATGAAGCAGATGCTGCCCTCGACCGCGACCAGCCCGGTCGAGGACCAGCTCACCATGGGCTACGACTTCAGGTCGCAGATCTTCCAGGCGTCCTACCATATCCCGAGCTACGTCGAATGGCTGAACCACCAGGCCGACCTGGTGCCGACCTTCGAATACGTGAAGCGGGTGCTGAAGCTGCTGCAATGGCGCTGCCCGCCGACCCGCTGGCGGCTCAAGAACCCGACCTACATCCTGTTCGTCGACGCGCTCGACCAGGTCTTTCCCGACGCGCGCTACTGCATGACCCACCGCGACGTGGCGGCGGTGATCCCCTCGGTCTCGGACCTCTACTACGAGATGCACAAGGCCGCCGCCGACGCGCCCGACAAGCGCTGGCTGGGCGAGCTCAGCCTGGACTGGACCGAGCTCGGGATGCGCCGGATGATCGATTTCCGCGCGCGCGGCAACGAGGCGCGGTTTTTCGACATCTACTTCGCCCCGTTCCAGAAGGACCCCTTCCCGGTGCTCGACCGGCTCTACGCCTTCCTCGGTGAGGAGTTCACCGCCGAGGCGCGGGCGCGGATGGAGGCCTGGCGGCGCGACACCCCGCGCGACAAGCACGGCGGGCACGCCTACGACGCCGCCGACTTCGGGCTCGATCCCGCCGCGCTGCGCGAGCGGGTCCGGTTCTATTCCGAGCGCTACGATGTGCCGACCGCGGCCTATTGATGCCTTGGGACCGGCGCACGACCGCGGCCGAGGTGGCCGCCGCGGCGGACCTCTCCGGGTGCCAGGTCGTGCTGACCGGCGCTGCTTCGGGCATCGGCGTCGAGACCGCGCGGGCGCTCGCCGCGACCGGCGCGGACTTGGTGCTCGGCGTGCGTCGGCGGGCGGCGGGTGAGGCCCTGGCCGCCGACCTGGCGCGGGGCGCGCGGGGGCGGATCGCGGCGCTGGAGCTGGATCTCGCCGACCTCGCCTCGGTCGCGCGCTTCGCCGCGCGGGTGACGGGGCCGGTCGACGTGTTGCTCGCCAATGCCGGGGTCTCCAAGACCCCGGAGGCGCACCTGGCCAACGGCCTCGACGTGCGCTTCGCCACCAACCACCTCGGGCATTTCCATCTCGCCCACCTGCTGCGCGCGCAGATGGCGCTGCGCGGGGCGCGGATCGTCGTGGTCAGCTCGGCGGCGCACAAGGGGATGCCGGTGCGGCTCGACGACCTGCAATGGACCGCGCGGCCGCACGTCGACGGTGCGGCCTATGCCGAATCGAAGAGCGCCAACATCCTTTTCGCGCAGGAGGCGACGCGGCGCTGGAGCGGGGTGGGGATCGTCGCCAATGCCGTCCTGCCCGGCTCGGCGCTGACCGGCTTGCAGCGCTTCCACGGCGAGGCGCTGAAGCGCCGGATCGGCTTCATCCGCGAAGACGGCTCGGTCGATCCGATGGTCAAGACCGCCGCCCAGGCCGCCGCGACCAGCGTCTGGGCCGCGACCGCACCGGAACTCGCCGGACGCGGCGGCCTGGTGCTGGAAGACTGCGCCGAGGCGCTCCCCGTGGGGCCGGAGACCCACGCCTGGTCGGGCTACGACCCCGGCGTCGCCGATCCGGAAACGGCGCGGCTGCTGTGGGAGCGATCGCTGGAGCTGGTGGAACGGCTGACCTGACTCTGATCCACATGCGTGGAAGCGGTGCCGGCCCACTCCCCCGGCCCGGCCACCCGACAGTGTAGGC
>CALLNA010000093.1 GCA_938005655.1 uncultured Novosphingobium sp. | reverse complement strand
GTGGGCTCGCTCCACAGCCGGCGGAGCAGGCCGATCTGTTCGGACAGGCGCTTGCCGCGGGTGTGGAAGTCCGCGCCGAGACCCGCGAACTCGACGTGGTTCCAGCCCACCCCGACGCCGAGCCGCAGCCGCCCGTTCGAGAACAGGTCGACGTCGGCGGCTTGGCGGGCCACCAGCAGGGTCTGGCGCTGGGGCAGGACCATGATTCCCGTGACCAGCTCGATCCGGCCGGTGATCCCGGCGAGATAGGCGAACGAGACCAGCGGATCGTGGAACGGATCGCGCTCGGTGTAAGGGCCCCATAGCGGCGGGTCGCGGCCCTCGTGGACCGCGCCGGCGACATGGTCGAACATCGCGAAATGATCGTAGCCGAGCGCCTCGGCCGCGCGGGCGAAGGCGTCGAGCGCGCGCGGGTCCCCGCCCAGCTCGATCTGCGGATAGATGACGCCGATCCTCATCGCGCGGTCCCCGTTCCGCCCGATGCGGTGCTTCGGTCGACGTGCATGGCGGACTCCCTGAAAATTGCGCGGCCGGCGGCAACTAAGCGCCTTTCGCTGCCCGCCGATAGTCCCTACATGCCCGACGATGGCCCGCCCGACTCCCGCAAAATTCGAGAAGACCAAGGTCGTCGCCGAGAACCGCCGGGCGCGGTTCGACTATTATATCGACGAGGTGTTCGAGGCCGGGATCATGCTGACCGGCACCGAGGTCAAGAGCCTGCGCTTCGGCGAGGGCTCGATCGCCGAATCCTATGCCGAGATCCGTGGCGGCGAGGCCTGGCTGGTCAATTCCAACGTGCCCGAGTTCAGCCACGGCAACCGCTTCAACCACGAGCCCAAGCGGCCGCGCAAGCTCTTGCTGCACGAGCGCGAGATCGCCCGGCTGCAAGGCGCGGTCGAGCGCAAGGGCATGACCCTGGTGCCGCTGTCGGTCTATTTCAACGGCCGCGGCCGGGCCAAGGTCGAGCTGGCCCTGGCCAAGGGTAAGAACGCCGCCGACAAGCGCCAGACGATCAAGGAACGCGACTGGAAGCGCGACCAGGCGCGCATCATGCGGGACCATAGCTGACGCGATGAGCCTGTTCTCCCGCATCCACGCCTGGAGCCGCCGCAACCTGCCGACGCGTGAGCAGTTGGAGCGCAACCGCCTGGTCGCGCCGCTCGCCCGCCGCGCCGAGCTGTGGCGCTTCACCCGCCGTTCGGTGCCGCGCGGCGTGGCGGTCGGCCTGTTCATCGGCATCTTCGCGCTGATCCCCGGCATCCAGATCGTCGGCGCGGCGCTGATGTGCGTGCCGGCGCGCGGCAATATCCCGATCGCCGCGGCCATGACCTTCCTCTCCAATCCGGCGACGACCCCGTTCATCCTCGCCGCCTCGATCTGGATCGGCAACAAGCTGGGCTATCACGCCGACGTCTCGACCATCTTCCGGCTCTACGACAGCGGTGCGGGCATCCGCCAGTGGAGCGCCTGGCTGCTGACCGACGCCGCGCCCTCGCTGGTGATCGGCCTGCTCGTGATCTCGACCGTCGCGGCGGCGCTGGGCTACGTGATCTCGGCCTTCTTCTGGACGCGCTGGGTCCGGCACAAGCGCCGGATGCGGCAGGTGGAAGGCGAATGAGGCGCGGGGCGGCCGCCTGGCTCAAGGCCCGGGCGCCCGACCGCGACAAGCTGGCGCAGAACCGCTTCCTCCGCCCCTTCGCCAACCGCGTCCTGCGCTCCGACCTGTGGCGGTTCAACCGCCGCTCGGTCCCGCGCGGGGTCGCGCTCGGGCTGTTCGTGGCGATCCTGATCCCCTTCGCCCACAGCTTCGTCGCGGCGCTGACCGCGGTCTTCATCCGCGCCAACGTGCCGGTCGCCATCGTCACGACCTTTTCGAGCAATCCGATAACCTGGGTGATAATCTATCCGGCCGCCTACGAGATCGGGCGATTTTTGCTACACGTGGACGCGATGACGGGAATCCAGCCGATCAGCGGAACGATGCAGACGATGCAGACCGATCACCTGCTGCAACAGCTCACCGGGGCCGGGCTCGACACCGCGCTCGGCCTGTTCGTCCTGGCGAGCGTGATGGCGACCCTCGGCTATTTCGCCTCGGGCATGATCTGGCGCGCCCTGGTCGCGCGCAAGCGCCGCGCCCGGCTCGACGCGCGGGGAAGGGCGGCGGCATGACCGACACCGCCCTTGTTGCCGGGCACCGCGCGACCGACTGGCTGTGGCTCGCCGCGGGCGTCGCCGTGAGCCTCGCCCTGCTGTGGTTCGTGACCCGCCAGCCGCTGGTCGTTGCCGGGTTCGGCGGCGGGGTCCTGGCGCTCGGCGGGCTGGCCTATGCGCTCGCCCAGCGCCGCCCGCCGATGAAGGAGCCGGAGCTGGCGCTGCCCGACTGGTCAGTGACGGTCGCGGCGATCGAGCAGCCCGACACCGCCGTCGCCATCACCGACCGCGCCGGGCGCCTGGTCTGCGCCAATCCGCTGTTCGAGCAGTGGTTCGGCACCGCCTTCGCCCCGCCGCGCCTGCCGGCCGACGATCCCTCGCTGGAGCGGCTGGCCAAGGCCGCGCGCTCGGGCTGGCGCGACGGGCAGGGGCGGGTCGACCTGATCGAGAACGAGGCGGGCGGGCGCTGGCGTGGCGAGGCTCTGCGCGCCGGGCGCGGCGACGATTTCCTGGTCTGGCGCTTCACCCGGCTGCTGGCCTCCGATCCGGTGGCCGACCTCGTCCGCCACCTCGACGGCAAGCTCGGCCGCGCGCTCGACCGGGCGGGCTTCGCCGCGGCGATCGTCGATCCCGACGGGCAGATCCGCACGGCCAGCTCCGGCCTCGCCCTCCGCGCCGTGGGCGACGCCAACGCGGTCCTGACCGGGCACGACTTCGTCGGCCTGCTGCGCCAGGACGACAACGGCCAGATTTCCTGGGCGCGCGACGGACGCTCCGGCCAGGCGGTGACGATGTACTACGTGCCGGTGGCCGACCCCGACCTGGCGGGCGAGCCCGATCCGGAGACCACGCCCGCGCTGATGCTGATCGCCGATTCGGGCATCGGCCTCGGCGGCGGGAGCGAGGCCGCGGCCGCCTCGCCGCACCTGGAGGCGCTGCTCTCCCAGCTTCCGCTGGGCCTTGCCATGGCCGACCGCGACGGCCGCCTGCTGTTCGCCAACGCCGCCTTCCTCCGCGCCGCCGGCAAGGAGGGAGAGGCGATGCCGACCTACCCGACCGACCTCGTCGTGCGCGAGGACAAGGGCGCGCTGTCCGACGCGATCCGCCGCTTCGCGCAAGGCCCGGCGAACTCGGGAGACCTCGCCGTGCGGCTGACCGGGCAGCCCGACGATCCGGTTTCGCTGAGCCTCGCCGGGGTGCGCGGGCTCGGCGAGGCGGCGGTGCTGCTCGGCCTGACCGATTCCACCGAGGAGACCCGGCTCAAGCGCCAGGTCGCCCAGGCAACCAAGATGCAGGCGATCGGTCAGCTCGCCGGGGGCGTCGCCCACGATTTCAACAATATCCTGACCGCGATCATCGGTACCTGCGACCTGATGCTGCTGCGCCATACGCCGGGCGACAGCGACTACGACGACATCCAGCAGGTGCGGCAGAACTCGAATCGGGCGGCGGCGCTGACCCGCCAGCTCCTCGCCTTCTCGCGCCAGCAGACGTTGCGGCCCGAGGTGCTACAACTGCCCGACGTCGTCACCGACGTCTCGCAGATGCTCAAGCGGTTGATCGGCGAGAAGGTGCAGATGACGGTCACGCACGACCGCGACCTCGGCCCGGTCCGCGCCGACCCGAGCCAGCTCCAGCAGGTCATCGTCAACCTCGCGGTCAATGCCCGCGACGCGATGGCCGGGCGGGTCGACGTCGGCAAGCTCAAGATCATGACCCGGCGGATCACGCCCGCCGACGTGCGGACCATGAAAAGCGAGGTGCTGCCGCTCGGCGAATATACCGCGCTGGTGGTCGAGGACACCGGCAGCGGCATCCCGCCCGAGCACCTCGCCAAGATCTGGGAGCCGTTCTTCACCACCAAGGAACAGGGCAAGGGTACCGGCCTCGGCCTGTCGACGGTCTATGGCATCGTCAAGCAATCGGGCGGGTTCATCTTCGCCGACAGCGAGCTGGGCAAGGGGACGCGCTTCACCATCTACCTGCCGGTCCATCGCCCCGCCCCGGGCGAGGCTCCGGCCCCCCCTGCCGCGCCGCAGGAGGCTCCGCGCGAATGGGCCGGCGGCGGGCGCGTGCTGCTGGTCGAGGATGAGGAGCCGGTCCGCCTGGTCGCCGAACGCGCGCTGACCCGCGCCGGCTATGCCGTGACCACCGCAGCCGATGGCGAGGAGGGGCTGGAGAAGGTGCTCAGCGGCGGCGAGTTCGACCTCGTCGTCAGCGACGTGGTCATGCCGACGATGGACGGCCCGGCCATGGCCCGCGAGATCCGCAAGCGCGCGCCGGACCTGCCGATCCTGTTCATGTCGGGCTATGCCGAGGACCACCTGCGCCGCGAGATCGACGTCGAGAACATGCACTTCATCCCCAAGCCGTTCTCGGTCCAGCAGATCTCGGAGAAGGTCGGGGCCGTGCTGGGAGCGGCGAAGTCATGACCCTGCTCCCCTCCCGCTTGCGGGAGGGGCCGGGGGTGGGCCTCTCTCCGGCTAGTGTTGCGTCTCGATCGACGCGCCCAGCCCCGACCCTTCCCGCAGGCGGGAGGGGGACTTGAGCGACCTTCCGATCCATGCCGTCCTGCCCGACCTTCTCGCCGCCTTGCGCGCCGGGCC
>CALLNA010000092.1 GCA_938005655.1 uncultured Novosphingobium sp. | reverse complement strand
CGGGGCCTTCCCCGCGCTCCAGCTCGCCGAGATCGACGCGCTCGCCAAGGAGCGCGGCGTCGAATGGAGCAGCCGCGCCGCCTTCCTCGACCGGGTCATGCCCGAGCACGTCCGCCGCGGCGATGCCGAGGGGGTCTCGCTGATCGACGGCTCGGTCCTGGTCAATGCGCCCTTCGCCGAGGCCATGGGCGTCCTGCGCGGCCGCCCGGCGCAGCGCGAGGTCGACCGGCGGTTCGTCTATATCGATCCCCGGCCGGACCGCGTCGGCGGCCTCGACCGGCGCGATCCCAATCCGCCGGGCTGGTTCTCGGTGATCTTCGGCTCGCTCTCCTCGATCCCGCGCGAGCAGCCCATCCGCGACAACCTCGACGTGCTGGCGGCGCAATCGCGCGAGATGGGGCGCCTGCGGACCATCGTCGATGCGCTCCAGCCCGAGGTGAACGAGGCGGTCGAGAAGCTGTTCGGCAACACCTTCTTCCTCGACCGCCCGACGGTGAAGCGCCTCACCGCCTGGCGCGGCAAGGCCCAGCAGGCGGCGGCCGAGCGCGCGGGCTACGCCTACAACGGCTATGCCCAGCTCAAGTACGCGGGGATCGTCGATTCGCTGGCCGCCGTGATCCACGACGCGGCGCCCGGCCTCGCGCTCGCGTCGCCCGATCCGATCGCCCAGCACCTGATGGCCTATCTCGCCGCCGAAGGGATGGAGCGCATCTCCGCGACCAAGGGCTTCGGCGTGTCCGACATGGCGGTCGAGTTCTTCCGGACCCACGACCTGCCCCACCGCATCCGCCGCCTGCGCCTGCTCGCCCGGCGGCTCAGCGAGGACTGGGACAACGATCCGGAGATCACCGACCAGGCCCGTCAGGCGGCGCGCGACGCGGTCTATCGGGCGATGGCGCTCTACTTCGACCGCGAGAACCCGATCTCGCTGGGCGATGATTTCCCCGCCGTCGCCCAGGGCGTGTTCGAGCATCCCGACATGGTGCTCCAGCACATCGCCGAGCGGCGGCAACTGCCCGCGACGGACCTGGTGGTCGACGCCCTGCTGGCGACGGCGCTGGCCGAGATGCCGCAATCGTTGCGGCGCAAGGTGCTGCTGACCTACCTCGGCTTTCCGTTCTACGATACCGTCACCCTGCCCCTGCTGCGCGGCGAGGGGCTGACCGAGTTCGACCCCGTGAAGGTCGACCGGATCTCGCCCGACGATGCCCGGTCGATCCGCTCGGGCGGCGCCCAGGCGACCCTGCGCGGGGTGGAGTTCTACAACTTCGGAGCCTTCTTCAGCCGGGCCTACCGCGAGAACGACTATCTCTGGGGCCGGCTCCACGGGGCCGAGCGGATGATCGACCTGGTCGCCTCGGCCCTGCCCGAGGGGGCGATGCTGGCCCCGGAGGAGCTGGCCGCGTTCAAGCGCGAGGCCTTCCTGGCGATCCTCGCCGAGGAGGAGGAGCGGCTGAAGGTCGATCCCAAGCTGGTGCCGGGGATTCGCGAGGAAGTGCTGAGCATGGATTCGTCGTCCCCGGCTTGACCGGGACGGCGCGTCATTCCGTCAGGTCGTTCCAGGCGTCCTTGAGCCGCTCGAAGAAGCCTTTGGAGCCGGGGCACTCGTCCCCGGTCTCGGTCTCCTGCAACTCGCGCAGCAGTTCCTTCTGCCGCGCGGTGAGCCGGGTCGGGGTCTCGACCCCGATCTCGATCACCATGTCGCCGCGGCCGCGGCCCTGAAGCACGGGCATTCCCGCGCCGCGCTGGCGGAGCTGCTTGCCCGATTGGATGCCGGCCGGGATCACCACCTTGACCCGCTCGCCGTCGAGGCCGGGAATCTCGATCTCGCCGCCCAACGCCGCCGTGGTGAAGGTGATCGGCACGTGGGTGATCAGCGTGGTCCCGTCGCGCTCGAACACCTTGTGCCGGCGGACGTGGAAGAAGATGTAGAGGTCGCCCGGCGGGGCGCCGAAGGGGCCGGCCTCGCCCTTGCCCGGAACGCGCAGCCGGGTGCCGGTGTCGACGCCCGGCGGAACCTGGATCTCCAGCGTCTGGGGCTTGTCGACGCGGCCCTCGCCGCGACAGGCGCGGCAAGGCTTTTCCAGCACCTCGCCGCGGCCGTGGCAGGTCGGGCAGGTCCGCTCGACCATGAAGAAGCCCTGCTGGGCGCGGACCTTGCCGTGGCCGCCGCACAGGTTGCAGCGGCGCTTGCCGGTGCCGGGCTCGGCCCCGGTTGCGCCGCAGGGCTCGCAGGCCTGCGACACCTCGATCTCGATCTCGGTGGCCTTGCCATGGAACGCCTCGTCGAGGCTGATCTCCATGTCGTAGCGCAGGTCGGCGCCGCGCCGCGCCTGTTGCTGGCCGCCGCCGAAGGCGCTGCCGAAGATCGATTCGAAGATGTCGCCGATGTCGGAGAAGCCCTGTCCGCCGAACCCGCCCGCGCCCGGCCCGCCGTTCTGGAACGCGGCATGGCCGAACTGGTCGTAGGCTGCGCGCTTCTGCGGGTCCTTGAGGCAGTCGTAGGCCTGGCTGATCGCCTTGAAGCGCGCCTCGGAATCGGAGCAGCCCGGATTCTTGTCCGGGTGGAATTTCATCGCGAGCTTGCGGTACGACGACTTGATCGTCGCATCGTCCGCGGTGCGCTCCACCTCCAGCAATTCGTAGAAATCGACCTCAGCCGCCGCCATCTCGATCAGACCCCTCTAAACCGCCCCCGTCACCCCCGCTAAAGCGGGGGTCCATCTCCTGGCCTCGCGTCCAGACGAAGCGTCCGGAGATGGAATCCCGCGGGAATGACGAGGGGGTCTTGTCAGCGTAGCTTAGCCCTTGTTCTCGTCGACTTCCGAGAACTCGGCGTCGACCACGTCCTCGCCGCCGGCCGGCGGCTCGGCGCCCGGCGAAGCGGCCGCGGCCTGCTCCTTCTCGTAGATCGCCTGGCCCATCTTCATCGCGACATCGGTCAGCGCCTGGGTCTTGGCGGTCATCTCGGCGGCATCGCCGCTCTCGATCGCGGTCTTGGCCGCGGCGATCGCGGCTTCGACCTCGCCCTTGAGCGAAGCGTCGATCTTGTCGCCGTTCTCCTCGAGCTGGCGCTCGGTGGCGTGGACCAGGCTGTCGGCGTTGTTCTTGGCCTCGGCGGCCTCACGACGCTTCTTGTCCTCTTCGGCGAACTGTTCGGCGTCCTTGACCATCTGGTCGATGTCGGAATCCGAAAGACCGCCAGAGGCCTGGATCTTGATCTGCTGCTCCTTGCCCGTGCCCTTGTCCTTGGCATGGACGTTGACGATGCCGTTGGCGTCGATGTCGAACGTGACCTCGATCTGCGGCACGCCGCGCCGCGCCGGCGGGATGCCGACGAGGTCGAACTGGCCGAGCAGCTTGTTGTCCGCGGCCATCTCGCGCTCGCCCTGGAAGACCCGGATCGTCACCGCCTGCTGGTTGTCCTCGGCGGTGGAATAGACCTGGCTCTTCTTGGTCGGGATCGTGGTGTTGCGGTCGATCATCCGGGTGAACACGCCGCCCAGGGTCTCGATGCCGAGGCTCAGCGGGGTCACGTCGAGCAGCAGCACGTCCTTGACGTCGCCCTGGAGCACGCCGGCCTGGA
>CALLNA010000091.1 GCA_938005655.1 uncultured Novosphingobium sp. | reverse complement strand
AGTTCACCCAGGACGACGCGCACATCTTCTGCCGCGAGGACCAGATCGTCGAGGAGGTCCGCGCCTTCTGCGCCCTGGCCGACCGGATCTACAAGGACTTCGGCTTCACCTACGCGATCAAGCTCGCCCTGCGCCCCGACAACCGCTTCGGCACCGAGGCGATGTGGGACCAGGCCGAGGATGAGCTGCGCAACGCCGTCGCCGCCGCCGGGCTGAACACGCCCGAGTTCGGCTGGGAGGAGCTGCCCGGCGAGGGCGCGTTCTACGCCCCCAAGCTCGAATGGCACCTGACCGACGCGATTGGGCGGACCTGGCAGGTCGGCACGATCCAGTCCGACCGCGTCCTGCCCGAGCGGCTCGACGCGGGCTATGTGGCGGAGGACGGCGAGAAGCACCGCCCGGTCATGCTCCACCGCGCGATCTTCGGCTCCTACGAGCGGTTCATCGGCATCCTGATCGAGCACTTCGCCGGCAGGCTGCCGGTCTGGCTCGCCCCGGTCCAGGCGGTGGTCGCGACGATCGTCTCGGACGCGGACGGCTATGCGCTGGAAGTCGCGGAAAAGCTCAAGGCCGCCGGCATCCGCGTCGAGACCGACCTCAGGAACGAGAAGATCAACTACAAGGTGCGCGAGCACAGCCACGCCAAGGTCCCGCACCTGCTGGTCGTCGGCAAGCGCGAGGCCGAGGAAGGCACGGTCGCGATCCGCACCCTGGGCGAGGAGCGGCAGAAGTTCGTGTCGCTTGATGAGGCGATCGCGCTGCTCAAGGCCGAGGCGACCCCGCCCGACCTGCGCTGACCCTAGAACGGATAGTGCGCGACGATCAGCGCCAGGGCGCAGCCGCAGACGATGCCCGCGCGCAACGCTTCGAGCGGCGAAAGGCGCAGGGTCGTGGCGAGGGCGATGGCGCGGGCCATGGCGGCGATGATGCGCCGGGCCGGGTTAGCAAAGGGTAAATCCTCCCCCGGTGGGGAGGATCAGAGGGACGGCATCTGCTGGCTGGCGCAGTGGAAGCTGCCGCCGCCGGCGAGCACCGCATCCGCGCGGATGCCCACCGTGTCGCGGTCGGGGAACAGCGCGGCGATCGCCGCCACGCCCTCGGCGTCGTGCGGGGTGCCGTAGGTCGGGACCACGACCAGCTTCGTCGTCACCGCGAAGTTCATGTGGCTCGCCGGCTCGATCCGGCCATTTGTCTCCAACCGGCCGGGCGAGGGGACCTCGCGCACCGTCACCCCGAAGGCCTCGGCCCGCGCCCTGGCGTCGGCGTAGATCGCCGCGTTGGGATCGTCGGCCCCGGTCGCGCGCGGCAGGGCGAGGACGTTCGGCGCGACGAAGCGGGCAAGGTTGTCGACGTGGCCGTCGGTGTGGTCGTTGACCAGCCCCTCGCCCAGCCACAGCACGCGCTCGAAGCCGAGGTCGCGCGCCAGCCGCGCCTCGATCCCGCCGCGCGAGAGGGCCGGGTTGCGGTTGGGGTTGAGCAGGCATTGCTCGGTGGTGACGACGAGGCCCGTGCCGTCCGCATCGAGCGCCCCGCCTTCGAGCACCCAGTCGGCGCAGGTCACGTCCAGCCCGGCGTCGCGGGCCAGCTCGGCGCCGATCTCCTGGTCGCCGGCCATCAGGTACTTGCCGCCCCAGCCGTTGAAGCCGAAGCGGCGGGCGATCCGCCGCGCGCCGTCGGTCAGGACCAGCGGCCCGGTGTCGCGCAGCCAGATGTCGCCATAGGCGCGGCGCTCGATTCCGACCTTGCCGCTCGCCAAGGATCGCGCGCGGGCTTCGTTGGCCTCGTCGCGGACGATCAGGCGGACCTCCTGCCCGCTGTCCGCCACGGCGCTGGCGAAGGCGGCGATCTGGCGCTGCGCCGCCTCGAGGAAGCCGGGCCACTCCTCCGCGTCGTGGGGGAAGCCGATCCACAGCCAGTCCTGCGGGTGCCATTCAGGGGGAAAGCGCCAAGCCATGCGCCGCCCCCTAATGCTTGCGGGAAGCGGCGCAAGCGGCCATTTGTGGCCGATGAGCCTACCCGACTGGTCCGGTGCGATCGCCCGGGCCCATGCCCATGCCCCGTTCCTCTCGCGCGCGCTGGAGCGGCTGCCCGACCTGACCGCCCTGCTCGCCGCGGGCCAAGGCGAGGAGGCCATGGCCTGGGCGCGGGCCGCGGGCGCCGATGCGCCGGACGTGCCGGTCGCCCTGCGCCGCGAGCGCCATGCCCTGGCCCTGGCCCTGGCCATCGGCGACCTTGCCGGCGCCTTCCCGCTGGATCGCGTCACCGGCGAGCTGACCGCGCTGGCCGACCGCGCGCTCGACGCCGCGATCGCCGATGCGATCCGCGCGCGGGTGCCCGATGCCGAGCCCGCCGGCTTCATCGCCCTCGCCCTCGGCAAGCACGGCGCGGGGGAACTGAACTACAGCTCGGACATCGATCCGATCCTGCTCTACGATCCCGCCACGCTCCCGCGCCGCGAGCGCGACGAGCCGGGCGAGGCGGCCGACCGCATCGCCCGGCGGATCATCGAGACGCTCTCCCGCCCGACCGACGAGGGCTACGTCTTCCGCATCGACCTCCGGCTGCGCCCCGCCTCGGAGGTCAGCCCGCTCGCCATCTCGCTCGACGCTGCGCTGACCCATTACGAATCGAGCGCCCTCGCCTGGGAGCGGGCGGCCTTCATCCGGGCGCGGGCCTGCGCCGGCGACGTCGCCAAGGGCGAGGCCTTCCTTGCCGCGATCCGGCCCTTCGTCTGGCGCAAGAGCCTGGACTTCGGCGCCATCGCCGAGATCGGCCGGCTGACCGCGCAGATCCGCTCGACCACCAGGCACGCCATGCTGGTCGGCCCCGGCTTCGACCTCAAGAAGGGCCGCGGCGGCATCCGCGAGATCGAGTTCTACGCCCAGACCCACCAGCTCATCCACGGCGGGCGCAACCCGGCGCTGCGCCTGCGCGGCACCCGGGCGAGCCTGGACGCCCTGGCCGAGGCGGGGATCATCGGCGGCGAGGACGCCCGCGTGCTCGGCGAGGCCTACGACCGGCTGCGGGCCCTGGAGCACCGCTTGCAGATGGTCTCCGACCAGCAGACCCACAAGCTGCCGGCCGACTGGGCGGCGATCGATTCGGTCGCGCAGCTCGACGGCCTGCCGGGACATGAGGCCCTGCTCGCCGAGATCACCGGGATCACCGAGGCGGTCGGCGCGCGCTACGACGCGCTGATCGCGGCGAGCGTCAGCGATTCGCGCCCGGCCCTGCCGGTCTCCAGCGAAAGCCTGGTCGAGGAGCTGGGCCGCCTCGGCTTCGCCCACCCCGCGGACCTTGCCGAGCGGATCGACGGCTGGCGCTCGGGCAAGCTGCGCGCGCTGCGCAGCGACGCGGCCCGCGCCGCCTTCGACACGATCCAGCCCGCCCTGCTCGCCGCCCTGGCCGGCGCGCCCGAGCCCGAGCGCGCCGTGCTGCGCTGGGAGCAGCTCCTAACCAACCTGCCGAGCGCGGTGAACCTGTTCCGCCTGCTGGAGGCGCGGCCCGCGCTGATCGACCTGCTCGCACGCATCCTCAGCCTCGCCCCGCCGCTGGCCGACGAGCTGGCGCGGCGGGCCGACCTGCTCGACCCGCTGATCGACGCCTCGGCCTTCGACATCCCCGGCCCGGTCGACCAGCTCGCCGCGCAGATGGCCGACGGCGAGAGCGGCGAGGATTACCAGCAACTGCTCGACCGGGTGCGGCGCGCGGTCGGCGACCTGCGCTTCACCCTGGGCGTCCAGCTCATCGAGGCGGCGACCGACCCGCTCGACATCTCCGAGGCGCTGAGCCGCGTGGCCGAAGCGGCGATCGAGGTCCTCGCCCGCGCGACGATCGCCGAGTTCGAGAAGGCGCACGGCCGCATCCCCGGCAGCGAACTGGTCGTGCTCGGCCTCGGCCGGCTCGGCGGCGGGGCGCTGACTCATGCCTCGGACCTCGACCTCATCTACCTGTTCAGCGGCGCCGACGACCTTGGGGGCACCGGCGAATCCGACGGCCCGCGGCCCCTGAGCGCGGCGCTCTACTTCAACCGGCTCGCCCAGCGGGTCAGCGCCTCGCTCAGCGTGCCGACCGCCGAGGGCGCGCTTTACGAGGTCGATACCCGGCTGCGTCCCTCGGGCACCCAGGGGCCGCTGGCGGTCAGCTTCCCGGCCTTCCGCCGCTACCAGATGGAGCAGGCCTGGACCTGGGAGCACATGGCCCTGACCCGCGCCCGCCCGCTGTTCGGCTCGGCCGCGGCGCGCGAGGAGCTGAACGGCATCGTCCGCGAGGCCCTGCTCAAGCCGCGCGATCCGGCCAGGCTGCGCGGCGACGTGCTGGAGATGCGGGCCGAGATGGCCCGGCACAAGCACCGCAAGGGCCCGCTCGACGCCAAGCTCTCGCGCGGGGGGCTGGTCGACCTCGAATTCCTCACCCATTATGAGCAATTGCGCCACGCCGCCGGGCTGCACTCCGGGCTGGAGGTCGCGATCGCCTCGCTGATCGCGGCCGGGCTCCTCCCCGATGCGCTGATCGGCGCGCGCGAGACCCTGGCGCGGCTGCTGGTCGCCGGCCGCCTTCTCGCGCCCGATGGCGAGGCGCCGCCGGCCGCGGCGCAGGCGGCCCTTGCCAAGGCCTGCCAGTTTGACGATTGGCAGGCGCTGCTGGACGGCTTCGCCCGGGCGCGGCGCGAGGTCGCGGCGGCCTGGGCCGAAGTCTTCGGCGAGAAACTGGAGCTGGAAGCATGAGCAAGCCCGCCATCGGCGACACCATTCCCGACATCGCCCTCGAAGGACCGGACGGCGCGCCGGTCCGCGTCTCGGACTTCAAGGGACGCAAGCTGGTGCTGTTCTTCTATCCGAAGGACGACACGCCCGGCTGCACCACCGAGAACAAGGACTTCTCCGCCCTCGCCCCGGAATTCGAGAAGGCCGGCACCGCCCTGCTCGGTGTCAGCAAGGACCCGCCGAAGAAGCACCAGCGCTTCATCGAGAAGCACCAGCTCACCGCGCCGCTCGCCAGCGACGCCGAGGCGAACGGCCTGTCCGACGCGCTCGGCATCTGGACCGAGAAGCAGAACTACGGCCGCACCTACATGGGCATGGTCCGCACCACCTACCTGGTCGACGCCGCGGGCAGGATCGCGCGGATCTGGGACAAGGTGAAGGTCAAGGGCCACGCCGAGGAGGTCCTAGCCGCCGCGCAGGCGCTGTGAGGGCCAGCGTCGTCGCCGCGATCCGCGACGCGCTGCTGACCGCCGATCCCCGCGCCAAGGCCATGGCGGCGCGCCGGGTCGCGCGCGACTGGCGGCTGGGGCGGCTGGACTTCGCCTTCACCGCGGCCCTGCCCGACCGGCCGGCGCGCCCCGCCCGGCCCGAGCTGCTGCCGCCGAACCGGATGCCCAAGCGCGGGCGCGGCGGATCGGAGCGCGGGCGAATCGCGCTGTGGCACTCGCTCGCCCATATCGAATTCGTCGCGATCGACCTGGCGCTCGACATGGCCGGGCGCTTCGGCGCCGAGATGGGGCCGGACTTCGTCGGCGACTTCCTTGCAGTCGCGGCGGACGAGGCGATGCATTTCGCCCTGATCGACCGCAAGCTGCGCGCACTCGGCTCGTGGTACGGCGAGCTGCCCGCCCACGACGGGCTGTGGCAGGCGGCCGAGGCGACCGCGCAGGACGCCGCCGCCCGCCTGGCGATCGTGCCGATGGTGCTGGAAGCGCGCGGGCTCGACGTCACCCCGGCCATGCTGGAGCGGGTCCGGGCCGCCGGCGACGAGGGCGGCGCGCGCCTGCTCGAACGAATCCTTGACGACGAAATCCGCCACGTCCGTTTCGGCGCAATGCATTTCGCCGCCCTTTGCGAGCGGCGCGGCGAGGAGCCGGAAACCCGGTGGAAAAGCTTGGTAAAACGTTACTTTCGCGGGGGCGTTAAGCCGCCGTTCAACGACTCGGCGCGGGCGGCAGGCGGTTTGTCGCGGTATCCCTACCACGCTCTTGCGTCGTAAACCTTTGCCCTGAATAACCCCAACCCACGAGACGGCGGGGGGTTCCGACCATCTCCGAACCGAAGCCCAGGCGCATTGCGCTTGCGCAAAAACAGGGTCGCAAGGCCAGTCCGCCAGCGGGCCGGCCCCATAGATTAAGGTGTTTTTGAGTGGTCGCTTTCACGGTTTTCACCAAGGTTCGCACTGTCGCCGGCGCGCTCGCCGCGGCCGTCGCGCTCCTCGGTTCGGCCCCCGCCTTCGCCAACAGCAGCGCCAATGCCGATATCGCCGCCCCGCTCCGCGCGGCCCAGGCGGCCAAGGCCAGTGCCGCCGCCCAGGGCGCGCTCGGCAGCAGCGACGAGCAGTTCCGCCACCTCTTCTCCTCCTGGCAGTCGCTGGACAAGGCCCCGGCCTTCGCCGCTGCCGCCGCGGTCTCGACCGTTGCCCCCAAGGTTTCCATCCCCTCGCGCGTCCCGCTGGACGGTTTCCGCCTGACCAGCGAATACGGGATGCGCGTCCACCCAGTCCTCGGCGGCCGTCGCGCCCACAAGGGCATCGACCTCGCCAGCCCGGTCGGCACCCCGGTCCACGCGCCGGCCGACGGCATGGTCGGCAGGGCCGAATGGTTCAGCAGCTACGGCCTCTACATCCAACTCGAGCACGGCGGCGACCTCGAGACCCGCTATGGCCACCTCTCGCGCCTCAACGTCGCGGCCGGCCAGTTCGTCCACAAGGGCGACGTGATCGGCTATGTCGGCACCACCGGCCGCTCGACCGGCCCGCACCTGCACTATGAGGTGCGCGTCGCCGGCCAGGCCGTGAACCCGATCCCCTACATGCAGGAAGGCGCGACCGCCGCTGCCCCCCAGCTCGCGATGGCCGCCGCCGCGCCGCGCGACTGATCGTTCTTCACGTTTGAGAGGAAGCTGAAACAGCAGCCCGGGAAGGGCAGCGAAGGCGGCGGGGCAACCCGCCGCCTTTGACTTGTCTGATCCACCGGCGTGGAAACGGTGCCGGCCGCTCCCCCGGCCCGACCACCCAGAGCCTACCCTGTCGGATGGTCAGGCCGGGGGAGCGGGCCGGCGCCACACCTGATTGGTAGGCTGTATCGGACTCCAGCAAAGGACCGGAGACGCCCGTCAGCGTGGCGGATGGCTTGCCAGCAGGCGCTGGGCCATCGCGCGGACATCGCCGGCCATGTCCTCGCGTTCGAGAGCGAGGGCCAGGGTCGCCTCGACGAAGCCCAGCTTCGAGCCGCAGTCGTAGCGCTTGCCGGCGAAGGTCACGGCGTGGAACGGCTGGCGGCCGATCATCTGCGCCATCGCGTCGGTGAGCTGGATCTCGCCGCCCGCGCCTTTTTCCTGGCGGTCGAGCACGGCCATGCCCTCGGGCTGGAGGATGTAGCGGCCTGAAATGATCAGGTTGGACGGCGCTTCGCCGCGCGCGGGCTTCTCGACCAGCCCCGTGACCTCGGTCAGGGCGCCGCGCTGCGCGCCGGGGGCGATCACGCCATAGCTCGACACCTCGTCCTCGGGCACTTCCAGCACGCTGATCAGATTTCCGCCGACCTCCTGGTAGGCTTCGACCATCTGCTTCATGCAACCGGGGCTGCCGATCATCAGCTCGTCGGGCAGGAACACCGCGAAGGGCTCCTCGCCGACGATGGCGCGGGCGCACCAGATCGCATGGCCGAGGCCGAGCGGCACCTGCTGGCGGACGGTGAGCAGGTTGCCCGGCTGGATTCGCGTCGGGGCGAGCGCGTCGAGCGACTTGTCGCGCTCGCGCATCGTCGTCTCCAACTCGTAGGCCATGTCGAAATGCTCGACCAGGGCGACCTTGCCGCGGCCGGTGACGAAGATGAGCTGCTCGATCCCCGCCTCGCGCGCCTCGTCGACCGCGTACTGGATCAGCGGCCGGTCGATGATCGGCAGCATCTCCTTGGGGATCGCCTTGGTCGCGGGCAGGAACCGGGTGCCGAGCCCGGCGACCGGAAACACGGCCTTGCGGACGGGCTTGGGCCTAATGGCCTGGGGCCGGATGGGATCGGATGCGCTCATCGGGACAGGTGAATCGCAGGCCCGATTCGCCCCGTCAACAGAAACACCGTCCGCTGCGCGTCGCGCTCGGCTTGCCGCGGCGACGTTTCGCGCTAAACGATTCGCCATGGACAAGATCATCATAGAAGGCGGCAGGAAGCTGGCCGGCACCGTGCCGATTTCCGGCGCCAAGAACGCAGCCCTGACCCTGCTGCCCTGCGCCCTGCTCACCGACGAGCCGCTGACCCTGCGCAACCTGCCGCGCCTGGCCGACATCGACGGGTTCCAGCACCTGATGAACCAGTTCGGCGTCTCGACCACGATCGCCGGCAGCCGCCCCGAGGACTTCGGCCGGGTGATGACGCTGGAGGCGACGCGGATCACCAGCTCGGTCGCGCCCTACGAGCTGGTCCGCAAGATGCGCGCCTCGATCCTGGTGCTGGGGCCCATGCTGGCGCGGATGGGCGAGGCGACCGTCTCCCTCCCCGGCGGCTGCGCCATCGGCAACCGCCCGATCGACCTGCACCTGAAGGCGCTGGAGGCGCTCGGCGCGCAGATCGAGCTGGCGGCGGGCTACGTCAAGGCCATCGCCCCCGACGGCGGCCTGCCGGGCGGGCGCTATTCCTTCCCGGTCGTCTCGGTCGGCGCGACCGAGAACGCGCTGATGGCCGCGGTCCTCGCAACCGGCAAGTCCACGCTCCACAACGCCGCGCGCGAGCCGGAGATCGTCGACCTGTGCAACCTGCTGGTCGCGATGGGCGCCGAGATCGAGGGCATCGGCACCTCCGAGCTGACCGTCCACGGCGTCCCCCGCCTCCACGGCGCGACCTACCGGGTGATGTCGGACCGGATCGAGGCCGGCTCCTACGCCTGCGCCGCCGCGATCACCGGGGGCGAGGTAACGCTCAAGGGCGCGGTGATCGAGGAGATGGAGGCGACCGTGCAGTCGCTGCGCGACGCGGGCCTGGTGGTCGAGCCGCGGCCCGGCGGCATCCACGTCGCCGCGGACGGCCCGCTGCGCGCGGTCAACATCTCGACTGCGCCCTACCCGGGCTTCGCCACCGACATGCAGGCCCAGCTCATGGCCATGCTGTGCAAGGCCGAAGGGGCGAGCGTGCTGACCGAGACGATCTTCGAGAACCGCTACATGCACGTGCCCGAGCTCAATCGCATGGGCGCGAACATCCAGACCAACGGCCGCACGGCCGTGGTCCACGGCGTCGAGAAGCTGACCGGGGCCGAGGTCATGGCCACCGACCTGCGCGCCTCGGTGAGCCTGGTCATCGCCGGCCTCGCGGCGGAGGGGCAAACCCAGGTCCACCGCCTCTACCACCTCGACCGCGGCTACGAGCGGCTGGAGGAGAAGCTCTCGCTGCTCGGCGCGCAAGTGGAGCGGGTCGGCGGGGACTGAGGCGGAATTTGCGAGCCCGGTGAACCCGATCGCCCCTGGCGCGTTAGGGCAAGGCAGTTCACCAGGAGGACCATCATGGGTCTGTTGCAGATCGCGGCGCTCGGCGCCGCCGGCTACGTCGCCTACAAGCTCATCACGCGCGAGCGCGCCCATCAGGGCCGGGTCGCCTTCGCCACGGGCGAGAGCGACGGCCCCAACTTCGCCAAGGTGCGCCACGCCGGCCCCCAGGGGATGCGGAGCGATCCGCCGGCCTGGGACAAGACCGACGAGGCCAGCGACGAGAGCTTCCCCGCGAGCGACCCGCCCGCGACCTACTGATCCGGCCTACCGATCCGCCAGGAACCGCGCGGCCAGCCACAGCCGGATCGCCCCAGCCAAGCCCGGCGGCGTCTCGGCCGTGATCCGCTCGGCGTCGATCCGCGCGACCAGCGCGTTGAGCGGCGCGCGCTCCTGCTCCGCGGCCCGGCGCAGCAGGTCCCAGAACAGCGGCTCGAGGCTGATCGAGGTCTTGTGCCCGGCGATCTCGACCGAGCGCTTGACCGGCGGATGGTAGAGGCCCTCCACCGACGGCCTCAATACATGTGCTGCCCGCCGTTGATCGACAGGGTCGAGCCGGTGACGAAGCCGCCGTCCTCTGAGGCGAAGAAGGCGACGCCGCGCGCGATCTCGCTGGCCTGGCCGAGGCGGCCGACGGGGATCTTGGCGACGATCTTCTCCAGCACCGGGGCCGGGACCGCCGCGACCATGTCGGTGTCGATATAGCCCGGCGCGATCGCGTTGACGGTCACGCCGAACTTGGCGCCTTCCTGGGCCAGCGCCTTGGTGAAGCCGTGGATGCCGGACTTGGCGGCAGCGTAGTTGACTTGGCCGTATTGCCCGGCCTGGCCGTTGATCGAGCCGATGTTGACGATGCGGCCCCAGCCGCGCTCGCGCATGCCGGGGAAGGTCG
>CALLNA010000090.1 GCA_938005655.1 uncultured Novosphingobium sp. | reverse complement strand
TTCTCCGATCCGTCGTGGGAGGTCGGCCTCGAATACAAGGCCAGCTCCGACCTGTTCCTCTATGCCAAGACCCGCGGCTCCTTCCGCAGCGGCGGGTTCAGTGGCGCGGCGGCGCCGGTCTTCCTGCCGGGGGCGCTGGGCGGCAACCTGTTCGATTCCGAGCATACCCAGGATATCGAGGTCGGCCTGAAGTGGCACGGCCGGGCCTTCGGCCGCCCGGCGCTGTTCAACGTCGACGCCTTCAACCAGTGGGTCCAGGACGTCCAGCGCGTCGAGTTCCCGGTGGGCGGCGCGGTGACGGTCAACGTCCCCTCGCAGATCGTCCAGGGCATCGAGGGCGAGTTCATGGTCCGCCCGGCCGACTGGCTGGAGATCGGCGGGCAGGCGGCCTACGTGAACGCCCGCTACACCAACGGCAACGTCGTCCTGAACAACGTCTCGTACCTCTACGGCCCGGTCGCCGACACGCCCGAGTTCTCCGGCTCGGCCTATGTCCAGGTGACGCTGCCGGTGCCCGAGGACAAGGGCCGGGTGACGCTGCGGACCGACGTCTATGGCCAGACCTCGCAATACTTCTCGAACGCCTCGGCCAGCGTCACGCCCGACACCAAGCTGCCGGGCTACTTCCTGGTCCATGCCCGGATCGCCTGGGAGAACATCATGCGGTCCGGCTTCTCGCTGGCGGCCTTCGGCAAGAACCTGGGCAACCGGGGCTACTTCGTCGGCGGGATGCCGCTCGGCAACGCTCTGGGCCACAACTCGGCGGCGGTGGGCGAGCCGCGGACCTATGGCCTGGAGGCGTCGTTCCGGTTCTGACCGGCATATCGCCGGGGGGCTATCTTGCCCTCCGGCGGCGATGCCGGCTTGCCTGGGGCTACGCGAGGACCATTCTCGCGCGGCCTTTGATGAACGATCAGAATAACGGAGCAGGCGATGGCGGAGATGGATTGGGCCGGCGGTCTCGGGCCGCAGTACGACTACATGCTGACCGAGAAGCCCGAGGACCCCGAGATGCGCGAAAGCGCCTCGCTGTGGTTCTATGACGACAGCGGCGAGATCGGCTTCCCGCGCGTGGGCATCGAGGCGCAGGGCGCGGTCTGGGACACCCATCGCTATGACGCCAACGTGGCCTTCGCCGACGGCCGCGTCCTGCGCGAGAGCCGGCGCGGGGAGACCAGGCCGGCGATCGGCCCCGACGGCAAGCCCTCGGTGCTCCAGGTCGACAACCTCGCCTTCCGCGTGGTCGAGCCGTTCCGCAAATGGGTGGTCAGCTATGACGGCGAGGCGACCGACAGCACGACCGAGCTGATGATCCGCGAGAAGTTCGACACCGGCAAGCGCGCCCGCCTGAAGTTCGAGATCGCGATCGAGATGGCCGCGCCAGCCTGGGTGCAGGACAACACGCCTGAGAAGCTCGCGACGATGAGCGAGCAGGAGCGGATCGACGCCGGCCTGATGGGCTACGGCTTCCGCAAGGAGCAGCTCTGCCTCGGCGAGGGCTGGTTCGAGCTGGAGGGCGAGCGGCGGCCACTCAAGGGCCGGGGCCTGCGCGTCCATCGCCAGAGCGTCCGCCCGATGGGCGCCTTCCGCGGCCATTGCTGGCAGTCCGCGATCTTTCCGGACGGCCGCGGCTTCGGCTATATCGCCTATCCACCGCTGCCGGGCGAAGACCCGAACGAGACCTACAACGAAGGCTACGTCTATCAGGACGGCCAGTGGTATCCGGCCCGCGCGCGCAAGATTCCGTTCCTGCGCAACCTCAAGGTCCGCGGCGACGACCTCTCGCTGGAGCTGGAATCGGAACTGGGCGTGACCCGGATCGACGGCGTCAGCGAGCTGACCACGATCCGCGTCGGCAATCCCGACACGATGGGCCTGACGCTCCAGCAGGGCGGCGCGAAATACACCTGGGACGGCCAGACCGCCTACGGGATGATCGAGCGGTCCTCGCTGGTCGAGAACACGGTGGTGGCGCTTTAGGAGCCTCGGCCTAGCCCAGAAACGCCTCGACCGCGCGGGCCACCTCGTCCGTGCGTTCGAGGTGCAGCATGTGTCCGGCGTCGGCGAAGTCGATCCGGCGGGCATCGGGTGCCGCTCCCTCGATCACGTCGGCGATCAGGCGGATGTCCGGCACGTCGAGCGTGCCGGTCAGCAGCAGGCAGGGCATGGCGAGTGTGTGGAGCCGGTCGACATCGGGCAGCTCGTCGCGCTGCCAGTCGCGAATCCACTGCCGGCCATGATAGGCTTCGATCCCGCGGCGCAGGTCCTCCGCGGCGGCCGGATCGCGGCGCAGGGCGGCGAACATCGGATGCGCGAACCAGCGGTCGCGCGCGAGGGCCAGGTTTCCCTCGCGCGCGGGAGCGGCGACTTCGCGCCACAGGGCTTTCCACTCGTCCGACCATTCCCAGCCGACCATCGCCGGGCTGACCAGGATCAGGCGGCTGACCCGCTCCGGATGGTCCAGCGCGAAGTTGAGCGCCACGCCGCCGCCCATCGACAGGCCGAGGAGCGGCGCGCGCGCGATCCCCTGCGCGTCGAGCAGGGCCAGCAGGTCATCGGCGTGGGAGAATGCCGCTCCTTCCCGCGCCTCGGACTGGCCGAAGCCGCGCAGGTCGTAGCGCAGCGTGGCGCGGCCGGAGGGCAGGGCGGTCAGCAGGCGATCCCACTCGTGGCGGTCGCCCGCCATGCCGTGGACGAGGACCAACGGCGTTCCCTCGCCGCTGACCTCGCCCGACAGCGTGGCGCCCTCGACCGAGACGGTGAAGGCGCCTTGCCGCATCTCAGTGCGAGCCCATGTAGCGGCCGCCGTTGGTGCTGATCGTCTGGCCGGTGATGTAGCCGGCTTCCTCCGAGGCGAGGTAGGCGACCGCCGCGGCGATGTCGGCCGGGGTGCCCATGCGCTTCATCGGCAGGGTCTTGGCAAAGGCCTCGGCGTCGATCGGGGCACCGCGCAGCATGGGCGTGTCGATCACGCCCGGGGGCACGATGTTGAAGGTCACGCCGCTCGCCGCGAACTCCAGCGCCAGGGCCTTGGTCATGCCCATCAGGCCGCCCTTCGAGGAGACATAGTGGACGAGGTCGACTGCGCCCGACTGCACCGACGACGAGGTGATGTTGATCACCCGGCCCCAGCCGGCCGCGACCATCTCGGGCAGGACTTCCTTGGTGATCAGGTAGGGGCCGCGCAGGTTCACTGCGATGGTCTTGTCGAACAGGTCGTCGTCGAGGTCGAAGAACGGCTTGTAGGGCGAGATCCCGGCATTGTTGACGAGGATCGCGATCGGGCCGAGCTTCGCCCGGGTCTCGTCCGCCGCGGCCTTGATCGCGGCCTTGTCCGAGCAGTCGACGGTGATCGCGATCGCCTTGCCGCCGGCGGCTTCGATCTGCCGCACGGTCTCGGCCGCGCCCTCGCCGTTGAGGTCCCACACCGAAATCGCCGCGTGGTCCTCGGCGAGCCGCAGGGCGACCCCGCGGCCGATGCCCGAGCCGGCGCCGGTGACGATGGCGACTTTGCCGTTCAGCGATCTGGTCATGTCTTGCTCCCGAAGCCGCCGCGCGGCGCGTCTCGATGGAAAAGGGTGGCGGCCGGGGCAAGGCGCCCCGTCCCGCCGTCAGCTCAGGCCGAGCCCATGTAGCGGCCGCCGCAGACGCTGATGGTCTGGCCGGTGATGTAGCTCGCCTCCTCCGAAGCGAGGTAGGCCGCCGCGCCCGCGATGTCCTCGCCGGTGCCGATGCGCTTGACCGGCAGGGCCGCGCCATAGGCGTCGATCGCGCCCTCCTGCTGCATGATGTCCGCGCCGCGCAGCATCGGGGTGTCGATCGAGCCCGGCGGGATCATGTTGGCGGTGATGCCGGTGCCGCCCAGCTCCAGCGCGAGGGCCTTGGTGAAGCCGAGCAGGCCGCCCTTGGAGGCGACATAGGCCGACTGCATCGGCGAGCCGGTCTGGGTCGAGGAGGAGGTGATGTTGATGATCCGGCCCCACTTGGCCGCGATCATGTCGGGCACGACCTCCTGCGTGACCAGGAACGGCCCGCGTAGGTTGATGTGCAGGACCTTGTCGAGCGTGTCCGTGTCGGTGTCGAGGAACTTCACGAAGGGCGCGATGCCGGCGTTGTTGATCAGGATCGTGATCGGGCCGAGTTCCTTGCGGGTCTGGTCGGCGGCGGCCTTGATCGCGGCCTTGTCCGAGCAGTCGACCGTGATCGCGATCGCCTTGCCGCCCGCCTCGGTGATCGTCTTGACCGTCTCGGCCGCGCCGTCGCCGTTGATGTCCCAGACCGCGATCGCGGCCTCGTCCTCGGCCAGGCGGATCGCCATCGAGCGGCCCATGCCCGAGCCCGCGCCGGTGATGACCGCGACGCGGCCGTTCAAGTTTCTTTTCGCCATCAGGAATCTCCCGTCGAGTAAATTGCTGAACGCCTGAACAGCATCGGCCGATCGAGGTCAAGCGCTGCTTGGTCGGCGCCTCATTCCAGCCCGGCGAAACCGCCGTAGCGGCCGCGGAAGAACAGCATCGGATCGGCGTCGCGCGTCGCTTCGAGCCGCAGCACCCGGCCGAGCACGAAATAGTGGTCGCCCGCGTCCGTCACCGAATGGAGCGCGCATTCGATCGTGGCGAGGGCGTCGGTCACGACCGGCAGGTTGTGGTCGGAAACGGTATATTCGACCTCGGCGAACTTGTCCGGCCCCTTGCCGGCGAGCTGCCGGCAGACGTCGCCCTGATCGCTGGCGAGGACGTTGACGCAGAAGCGTCCGGCCGCCTCGATCCGGGGCCAAGTGGAGGAGCCCTTGTCGGGCAGGAACCCGACCAGCGGCGGATCGAGCGAGACCGAGGTGAAGGTGCCGACCACCATACCGATCGGCGCGCCGTCGACCCCCATCGCGGTGATCGCGCTGACTCCGGTGGGGTAATAGCCGAGCACCTGGCGGAACGTCGCCGCTTCGATCACCATCTCGCTCACGCGCCGCATCCTCCCTTACGAAACATCGTTCGCCCCGATAGGCGCAAGCCCGGCTTCGGCACAAGGTCGGCATCAAGCAAGCGGCCGTTCCCCCCGGCGCATGAAGGATGGATTGGCTTATCGCAATCCTCTGGTTATCGGGCTCCCACGCGAATCCTACGGGGGAACTCTACATGGCCATCAAGACCCGCATCACCGAAATGCTCGGCATCGAGCGCCCGATCGTCCAGGGCGGGATGCAGAACGTCGGCTATGCGGAGCTGGCGAGCGCGGTGTCCAACGCCGGCGGCCTCGGCACGATCACCGCCCTGACCCAGCCGAGCCCCGCCGCCCTGCGCGACGAGATCGAGCGCTGCCGGTCGATGACCTCCAAGCCCTTCGCGGTGAACGTCACGGTCCTGCCCGCCGTCACCCCGCTCGACTACAAGGGCTATGCCCAGGCGGTGATCGACGCCGGGATCAAGATCGTCGAGACCGCCGGCATCGCCGAGGTGCGCGAGCTGTGGGCGATGATGAAGCCGCACGGGATCACCATCCTCCACAAGTGCACCGCGGTCCGCCACGCGCTCTCGGCCGAGCGCAACGGCTGCGACATC
>CALLNA010000089.1 GCA_938005655.1 uncultured Novosphingobium sp. | reverse complement strand
CTGAGCGCCGGCCGTTATTAGCGGAGAGGCAAGGAAGCGAAGCGCTGACCGCCTCCCCGCACCCGCTGCGTGTCGGACTGGTGTTGCTATCCACCGATCCGACGGCGGGGCATATAACCCATATGGTTCAGTTTGTCAAGCGGAATCTTGAGGCGGCTATTGATCCGGGTCGAGGTTCAGGCCCTTGCGGCCGTGCTCGGGGGTGTCGTGGGGGGCTTCCGCCAGCGGCGCGTCGGGGTCGCGCAGGGGCTGGAGCATGCCTTCCCACTTGGTGATGACCGCCGTCGCCACGGCGTTGCCGACGACGTTGGTGGCGGTACGGCCCATGTCGAGGAAGGTGTCGACGCCGAGGATCAGGGCGATACCCTCCACCGGCAGGCCGAACTGGGTCAGCGTCGCGGCGATCACCACCAGGCTCGCGCGCGGGACGGCGGCGATGCCCTTGGACGTGACCATCAGGGTCAGCAGCATGGCGATCTGCTGGCCGATGGAGAGGTGGATGCCATAGGCCTGGGCGATGAACATCGTCGCGAAGCTGGTGTACATCATCGAGCCGTCGAGGTTGAAGCTGTAGCCCAGCGGCAGGACGAAGCCCGAGATGCGGCGCGGCACGCCGAAGCGGTCGAGCTGCTCGAACAGGCGCGGCAGGGCGCTTTCCGAGCTGGCGGTGGAGAAGGCGAGGATCACCGGCTCGCGGATGTAGCGCGCCAGGATCAGGGCGCGCTTCCTGAGGACCAGCGCGCACATCCCGAACAGGATCGTCCACAGCACCAGCAGGCCGAGGTAGAACTCGCTCATCAGCGCGGCATAGGTGATGACGATCCCGAAGCCGCGCACCGCGATGACCGAGGCCAGGGCGCCGAACACCGCGAAGGGGGCGAAGCGCATCACGTAGTCGGTGATCTGCATCATCAACAGGGCCAGCGCCTCGCAGCCCTTGACGATGATCTCCCCGCGCTCGCCCAGGGCCGAGAGCGCGACCCCGGCGAACAGCGAGAAGACCAGGATCTGCAAGACGTTGTTCTTCGCCATGGCGTCGAAGGCGCTGGTCGGGAACACCTCCAGCACGAAGTGGCGGAAGGTGAAGTCCGACGTCGCCAGGGCGCCGATGTCGCCGCCCGCCTTGAACTCCAGCCCCACGCCGGGCTGGAACAGGTTGATCAGCAGCAGCCCGACCGCGATCGAGATCAGGCTGGCGGTGATGAACCAGGCCAGCGCCCGCCCGCCGATCCGCCCCAGCGCCGCGCTGTCGCCCATCCCCGCGATCCCCGTGACCAGGGTGGCGAAGATCAGCGGGGCGATGATCATCTTGATCAGGTGGAGGAAGACGTCCGGCAGCAGCTTGAGCAGGTCGGCGGTCCTGGCGAGGGCCGGGTCGTCGGCGGGGAAGGCGTGGTGCAGCCCGGTGCCGACGGCGATGCCGAGGAACAGCCCTACCAGAATCCAGATCGTCAGCCGCCGCGTCATCCCGTTCCCTTCCCGAGCCCCCGTGCGGGCGAGGCTAGAGCCTGTTGCTCCGGCAGGAAAGGGGGGCTCAGCCTTGCAGGGCCGACTCGGCGATGCGGCGGTAGATCCGCGCGAGGACCGCAAGGTCGGCCACGGCCACGGCCTCGTCGCGCTTGTGCATGGTCGCGTTGGACAGGCCGAACTCGATCACCGGGCAGAGGTCCTTGAGGAACCGCGCGTCGGAGGTGCCGCCGGTGGTCGAGATCTCGGGCTCGATCCCGGTCTCGGCGCGGATCGCTGCGCTCACCAGCGCGGAGAACGGTCCCGGCTCGGTCAGGAAGGCCTCGCCCGAGATCACCGCGCGCGCGGTGCCGCCGTGGCGAGCGGCGATCTCGGCCAGGCGTGCGGCCAGGCCTTCGCCGGTGTGGAGGTTGTTGAAGCGGATCGACACGCGCGCCTCGGCCTTGGCCGGGATCACGTTGGTCGCCGGGTTGTCGATGGCGATCCAGGTGATCTCGAGGTTCGAGGGCTGGAACCACTCGGTCCCATCGTCGAGCACCAGGGCGTCCAGCTCGGCGAGCAGGGCGACCAGTCGGGGCGCGGGATTGTCGGCGAGGTGGGGATAGGCGACGTGGCCCTGTTGGCCCTCGACGGTCAGCCAGACGTTGATCGAGCCGCGGCGGCCGATCTTGACCATGTCGCCAAGCCGGTGAACCGAGGTCGGCTCGCCGACCAGGCAGAGGTCGGGCCTTTCGCCGGCCGCGCGCATGTGGTCGATCAGGGCGAGGGTGCCGTGGGTCGCCGCGCCCTCCTCGTCGCCGGTGATGATCAGGCTGATCGTGCCGGCCTCGGCCGGCAGCTCGGCGAGGGCGGCGACCATCGCCGCGATCGAGCCCTTCATGTCGACCGCGCCGCGGCCATAGAGCAGCTCGCCCCTTCGTTCGGGGGCGAAGGGGGCGCTGGTCCAGCCCTCGCCCGGGGGGACCACGTCGAGATGGCCGGCATAGGCGAAGTGGCGGCTGCCCTCCGGCCCCCGGCGCACGGCGAAGAGGTTCTCGACCGGGCCGTCGGGCTTCTCGCCGGCGAGGAAGCGGTGGACCGCGAAGCCGAGCGGCTCGAGCTGCGCCTCCAGGCAGTCGAACACCAGGCCCGCGGCCGGGGTCACGCTCGGGCAGGCGATCAGCGCCTCGGCGAGGGCGACGGGGTCGAGCGTGGCGGCGGCGTCGGTCATAGGCGCTATCGCATATGGACTATCGCCACGCGGTACAAGCGGCGGCGCACCGGGGCTCCGCTCACGTTTCCGCGGGGGCCTCGTACTGCTCGATCACCCAGTCCTCGCGCTCGGCGGCCTCGACCCAGTCCTGGAGCCATTCGTGTTCCCACACCGCCTGCATGTAGGCGACGGCGAAGCCCGGCACCGGCACGGCGTAGGTCATGAAGCGGCTGACCACGGGGGCGTAGATGATGTCGGCGGCGCAGAAGGTCCCGAACAGGAACGGCCCGCCGCGGCCGAAGCGGGCGCGGGCCTCGGCCCAGAGGGTGAGGATGCGGACAACGTCGGCGCGGGCCTCGGCGCCGATCTCGGCGTCCTCGACCCGGCGGCGGATGTTCATCGGGCATTCGCGGCGCAGCGCCATGTAGCTCGAATGCATCTCCGCGACCATCGAGCGGGCCATGGCGCGGGCGTCGTCGGCCTTGGGCCAGAAGCGGTCGCGCCCGACCTTGTCGGCGAGGTATTCGATGATCGCCAGGCTGTCCCAGACCACGGCGTCGCCGTCCCACAGCACCGGGACCTTGCCCGAGGAGGGCGCGATCTCCTCGCGGGTCTTCTTCTGGGCCTCCCAGTCGTCGCCGAACAGGGGGACCTGGATCTCCTCGAAATGCAGGCCGGACTGCTTGGCGGCGAGCCAGCCGCGCAGCGACCAGGAGGAATAGTTCTTGTTGCCGATGATCAGCTTCATGGGGGCAAGGCTAGGGGTTGCGGGTGGGCGTGTCGAGTGTCGCGCGCCTAGACCTCCGCGTCCGCCAGCACGGCGGCGCGCAGCTCGGCGATGCCCAGGCCCTTCTCGGCCGAGGTGGCGACGACCTCCGGATGGGCGGCGACGTGCTTGCGCGCGTCGGCCTGGGTGCGGGCGAGGACCTCGGCCAGCTCGCTCGCCTTGATCTTGTCGGCCTTGGTCAGGACCACGCGGTAGCCGACCGCGGCCTCGTCGAGCATCTTCATCATCTCGGCGTCGACCGGCTTGATTCCGTGGCGCGCGTCGATCAGCAGCAGGGTGCGCTTGAGCACGTGGCGGCCGCGCAGGAAGTCGCGGACCAGGCGGCGCCATTGCTCGACGACCTTCACCGGCGCCTTGGCGAAGCCGTAGCCCGGCATGTCGACCAGGCGGAAGGCCAGGGGATCGCCGACGTCGAAGAAGTTCAGCTCCTGCGTCCGCCCCGGCGTGACCGAGGCGCGGGCCAGCGCCTTGCGCCCGGTCAGCGCGTTGATCAGCGAGGACTTGCCGACGTTGGAGCGCCCGGCGAAGGCGATCTCCGGCACCTCCGGCTCGGGCAGGAACTTGAGCGCGGGCGCGCTCTTGAGGAACTCGATCCGCCCGGCGAAGAGACGCCGGGCGCGTTCGGTGAGGTCATCCATAGAGCCTCCCCGGAACGGGGAGGGGGACCGCTCCGCGCAGCGGAGTGGTGGAGGGGGCTCCCGGCCGGGCGCGCCCATGCGAGAACGTGCCGAGGGGATAGCCCCCTCCACCATCCTGCGGATGGTCCCCCTCCCCGTGCCGGGGAGGATTGGCACGTCCCGTCACTTCGCCTTCGCCGCCGCGCGCTTGGCGTTCGCCGCGTCCTTGTCGGCCTGGGCGCGAAGCTGCGGGTGGCGGCTGTAGAGGTACTTCTGCTGGGCGATGGTCAGCAGGTTGGAGGTGATCCAGTAGATCAGCAGGCCCGCGGCGAAGGGCGCCATGATGAACATCATCATCCACGGCATGATCGCGAAGACCTGCTGCTGCATCGGATCGGCCGCCGCCGGGTTCAGCTTGAACTGCAGCCACATCGTCACGCCGAGCAGCAGGGCGAGGATGCCGATGCCGAGGAAGCTGGGCGGGGTGAAGGGCAGCAGGCCGAACAGGTTGAGGATGTGCAGCGGATCGGGCGCGGAGAGGTCCTTGATCCACAGCACGAAGGGCTGGTGGCGCATCTCGATCGAGACCATCAGCACCTTGTAGAGCGCGAAGAACACCGGGATTTGCAGGAAGAGCGGCAGGCAGCCGGCGAGCGGGTTGACGCCCTCCGTCTTGTAGAGCTTCATCGTCTCTTCCTGGAGCTTCTGCTTGTCGTCCTTGTAGCGTTCCTGGAGCGCCTTCATCTTCGGCTGGATCGCGCGCATTTGCGCCATCGAGGCGAACTGGCGCTGGGCGACCGGGAACATGATCCCGCGCACGATCACCGTCAGCAGGATGATCGCCACGCCGAAGTTGCCGGCGAAGTGGAACAGCGCGGTCAGCAGCCAGAAGATCGGCTTCTCGAACCAGCGGAACCAGCCCCAGTCGATCGCCAGGCCGAAGTTGGGCACGCCGGCCGCCTCGTAGCGGTCGAGCACCGTGCTCTCCTTGGCCCCGGCGAACAGGCGGGTGGTGCGGGCGAGCTGCTGGCCCGGCCCGACGATCTGCGGCTGGTAGATCAGGTCGGCGCGGAACACGCTGTTGCCCAGCGCGCGGAAGGAGCTGGTGGTCGGCGCCGCGTCGGGGATCAGGGTCGACATCCAGTAGATGTCGGTGAAGCCGATCCAGTTGGTCTTGCCCTCGCCCGCGACCTGGCCGGCCGAGGTTACGTCCTTGTAGTCCGGGCCGAAGCTGACCTTGCCGTCGAAGGCGCCGAACGGGCCAGAATGGATGTTCCAGCTATCGGCCGACATGGTCTTGTTGGTGCGGTTGAGCAGGGCGAAGGGCTGGACGCTGATCGGGCCCGCGCCGCGGTTCACCACGGTCTCGGTCGCCGTGACCATGTAGTCCTTGTCGATTGCGAAGGTGATCGCGAAGGTCTGGCCGGTGGGGTTGCTCCAGCTCAGCGTGACCGGGGTCTCGGGCGTCAGCTTCGCGCCGGGCGGGGCGGTCCACACCGTGCTGGCGTTGGGCAGTTCGACGCCGGCGTCCTTGGCGCCGACCCAGCCGAACTGGGCGAACTGCTGCGCCGGGGTGCCGGCGGGCGAGAAGATGCGCGCCGGGCCGCTGTTCTTCTCGACGCTGGCGGTGTGGCGGTTGACCGTCAGGTCGTCGAGCACTGCGCCGGCGAGGTTGATCGAGCCCGAGAGGCCCGGCGCGGCGATCGGCACGCGCGCCGGAGAGGCGAGCGCGGTCTTGAGGTCCTGCGCCTCGAGCGCGACGTCGGCGGGATTGGCGAGGCCGCCCTCGCGCGTCGGCTTGGCCGTGGTGCCGGCGGCGCTCGTGCCCGTGCTGGCGGGCTGGGCCTGCTGGCTCGCGGCGGGCTTGGCCGCCTGCGGATAGAAATGCCGCCCGGCCGAATCCCAGCCGAACAGCAGCAGCCCGGTCAGGACGATCGCCAGGATCATGTTGCGCTGGTTTTTCAAGGAGTTCGTCCTAATCGCCTATCGTGCACATGGTTCAGGGAACGGGGTCGTAGCCGTGCCCGCCCCAAGGGTGGCAGCGCAATAGCCGCTTCAACGCCAGCCAGCCACCCTTAATCGCGCCATGCTTGCGCACCGCGTCGATCGCATACTGCGAGCACGACGGCGCATAGCGGCAGGTCGGCGGCAGCACGCGCGACGGCCCGAGCTGCCAGGCCCGGGCGACGAGGATCATCAGGCGGGCGATCATCGGCGAATCCTTCCCGTGGCGGGGAAATGCTCCGGGGGCATCCCGCTCATCGCCTGCCCCTCGGCGGGCGGCGCGGCGGGTCGCCCTTGCCGGCGTGGGCGCGGGAGAGGGCGGCGGCCAGCTCCTCGCGCAGCCTGGCGAAGTCGCGCTCCACCCCGCCTTCGCGGCCGATCAGGACGTGGTCGTGGTCGGGCAGGCCCCGGTCCGGCAGCAGCTCGCGCACCAGCGCGCGGAACCGCCGCTTCATCCGGTTGCGGACGACGGCGTTGCCGATCTTCTTGGTGACGGTGATGCCGAAGCGCAGCCCGGCGCCCTGATTCGGGCGCGCCAGAAGCACGAAACCGGGACGTGCGATCCGCAGGCCCCGGTTGGCGGCTAGAAAGTCGGACCGCCTGGTAAGGACGCTGAGTTTCGGCGGCATGGCGAGGCGATGTATAATGGAAATGTCGGACCGCCGAAAGCGGTACCGGCCCGCTCCCCCGGCCCAGCAACCCCGATCGTACACTGTCGGGGGGCTGGGCCGGGGGAGCGGGCCGGTATCGGGCGCAGGGACTGATGAAATCAGTCCCGATACGACGCCGTCAGGCTCAGGCGGACAGCTTCTTGCGGCCGCGGGCGCGGCGGGCGCGGATCACGTTGCGGCCGCCGACGGTGGCCATGCGCGCGCGGAAGCCGTGGCGGCGGGCGCGGACAAGGTTGCTGGGCTGGAACGTGCGCTTCATGACAGACCTCGGAAATTCACATGGGGCAGCCCCGCGAGAGGTGCCCGGAAACTCGGAAAGCGCGCCGTTAGGTCAGCGCGGTGCCGGAGTCAAGGATTCGCTCCGGTTGGCGGCACCTCGGTTGGAATTTCTGCGTCTGGGCAGGAAGCACGGCATCATCACAAACCTCGTCGCCCCGGACTTGATCCGGGGCCCCGCTTTCCTGTTCCGGCGTCGCGCAGGAAGAAGCGGGACCCCGGATCAAGTCCGGGGCGACGAACGGGATGGGAACGCTCGGCAATGAGATCGTAAGCCGAAATTCAAGCCGGGACCCGGCCCTAGTTCAGGCTGACCCACTGGCCCATGTCGGCGGCGGTCAGCCACTTGGCTTCCGCGTTGGGGACCGAATTGGTCATTGCATAGAAGGCGCGGGCCTGCTCGCCGCTCATGCCCATCTCGCGGTAGTAGTCGAGGTAGGCGCGGTTCTCCGGGGCGTCGGGGGCGTAGTCGCCGGGCTCGCGCCCGTCCTCGTCGGCCCAGGCGTGGACCGCGAACTCGGCGCCCGCGTCGGCGGTGTGGCGCACGCCGGCCAGGAACAGCTCGACCCCGCCCGAGCGGACCGAGCCGCCCGCGGGCACGTGGGTGGCGATGCCGCGGGCGTGGATCATCCGCCCGAGCTTGAGGTTGGCGCGGTCGTCCTCGGTGCCGGGGCACTCGACCATCTCGATCACCGCGATATGCGGAAAGGCGCCGACCATCGCCGCGAAATGCGCGGGCCCCCGGCTGTCGGTCTCGTCGACCAGCGCGGCGCGGCCCTCGTCCAGCACGCGGAACGGGCCGAAGCGGGCGATGCCTTGAGGGACTTGCGCCGGCACCGGAGCGGGCGCGGCGACGACGAAGCGCTCGCTGCCCTGCGGGGCCGCGTCCCCGACCACCACTTCCTCGACCACCACCTCTTCGGTGACGGTCTCGTAGGCCACGGCTTCCTGCGCCCGGGCGGGCGTCGCCACGGTGGCGAGGAGGGGCAGCAGCAGGGCGGCGATCCGGCGCATGGCACGAAAAATGCGCCCCGGTCCCTTGCGCGAATGCTCACGCGAGGGGTTAACGGCCGGTTGTCCAAGTTTCGGCCGGGATGGTCCTTTTCCGAACCTATCGCTCGACTTGCGCCCGGGGCTTCGCCATCAAGCGAGAACGCAGGTCAGGGGGCAGGCTGGGGGGCAAGGTGGTCGCGCTGGTATCGACGGTGGCCTATCTCGGGCTGGAGGCGCGCGCGGTCGAGGTGCAGTGCCAGATCGCGCCGGGCCTGCCCGCCTTCGCGGTGGTCGGCCTACCCGACAAGGCGGTCAACGAAAGCCGCCAGCGGGTCCAGGCGGCGCTTGCCTCGCTCGGGCTCTCGCTGCCGCCCAAGCGGATCACGATCAACCTCTCGCCCGCCGACCTGCCCAAGGAGGGCGCGCACTACGACCTGCCGATCGCGCTGGCGCTGCTGGCGGCGATGGGCGTGACCGACGCCGAGCAACTGGCCGACCACGTCGCCGTGGGCGAGCTGTCGCTCGACGGCCGGGTGGTCTCCTCGCCCGGCGTGCTGCTCGCCGCGATCCACGCTGCCGGGCTCGACAAGGGGCTGATCTGCCCGGCGAGCCAGGGAGCCGAGGCGCGCTGGGCCGGCGGCATCCCGATCCTCGCCGCGCCCGACCTGATCGGCCTGCTCAACCATCTCAAGGGCACCCAGGTCCTGCCCGTGCCCCAGCCGGGCGAGGCCGCGCCGCCGCGGCCCGGTCCCGACCTCGCCCAGGTCAAGGGCCAGGAGAGCGCCAAGCGCGCGCTGGAGATCACCGCGGCGGGCGGGCACAACCTGCTGATGATCGGGCCGCCGGGCGCGGGCAAGTCGCTGCTGGCGAGCTGCCTGCCCGGCATCCTGCCCGAGCTGACCCCGGCCGAGGCGCTGGAGGTCTCGATGGTCGTCTCGGTCGCCGGCACGCTGGAGGACGGGCGGATCAGCCGGGCGCGGCCCTTTCGCGCGCCGCACCATTCGGCCTCGATGGCGGCGCTGGCCGGCGGCGGGCTCAAGGTCCGCCCGGGCGAGGTCAGCCTGGCCCACCTCGGCGTCCTGTTCCTCGACGAATTGCCCGAGTTCCAGCGCAATGTCCTCGATTCGCTGCGCCAGCCGCTGGAGACCGGCGAAGTCACGGTCGCCCGCGCCAATGCCCACGTCACCTTCCCGGCGCGGGTCCAGCTCGTCGCGGCGATGAACCCGTGCCGCTGCGGCCACCTCGGCGATCCGGCGCTGGGCTGCTCGCGCGCGCCGCGCTGCGCCGCCGACTACCAGAGCAAGGTCTCCGGGCCGCTGCTCGATCGCATCGACCTCCACGTCGAGGTCGATCCGGTCAGTGCCGCCGACCTCGCCCTGCCGCCGCCGGGCGAGGGCTCGGCCGAGGTCGCGGCGCGGGTCGCCGCGGCGCGGCGGGTCCAGACCGAGCGGCTCACCGGCACGCCCTGGCGGACCAATGCCGAGCTCGACGGCGCGGCGCTCGAAGCCCAAGCCACGCCCGATGCGGAAGGGCGCAAGCTGCTGCTCCAGGCGGCCGAGGCGATGCGGCTTTCGGCGCGGGGCTATACCCGGATGCTGCGGGTGGCGCGGACCATCGCCGACCTCGCCAGCGCGGAGACGGTCGGCCGTATCCACGTCGCCGAGGCGCTGAGTTACCGCCGCCAGCCGCCCCGCGCCTGACGGGGCTTGCCGATCCCGCCGCCTGCGGTCATCCGCTAGGGGTAAAGGAGCCTCCATGAACGCCAGCACTTCCGCAGCCCCTGCCGCCCCCGTCGCCGTCGTCACCGGGGCCAGCTCCGGCATCGGCAAGCAACTCGCCAAGGCGCTCGCCGCGCGGGGCTGGCGGATCATCGGCACGGGCCGCGACGCGGGGCGCATGGCGGCGGCCGAGGCGGAGATCCGCGCGGCGTCGACCGGCGGCGGGGTCGAGCTGCTGCGCGCCGACCTCTCGCTGATGGCCGATACGGCGCGCCTGGCGCAAGAGATCGCCGCGCGCACCGACCGGCTCGACCTGCTGGCGAACAACGCGGGCTACATGCCGAGCGAGCGGGTCGTCACGTCCGAGGGGCTGGAGGAGAGCTTCGCCGCGAATCACCTCGCCCCGTTCCTCCTGACCGAGCGCCTGCTGCCGCTGCTGCGGCGGACCGCCGCCGGGAGGCCGCGGGGCGCGGTCCGGGTGCTGATGACTGCCTCCGACGCGGGCGAGATGATCCCCGGGCTCAACCTCGACGACATGCAGAGCCTGGAGAACTTCAGCCCCGGCCTCGCCTATTGCAGCGGCAAGCTGGCCAACATCATGTTCGCGAAGGCGCTCGGCGAACGGTTGGAGGCCGACGGCATCGCGGTCCATGCGGTGCATCCCGGCCCGGTCGATTCGAACTTCTTCAGCCGCGGCCCGGCCGACACCCTGGAGCGGGTCAAGACCCTGGAGAAGTTTACCGAGGTCGAGGGCGCCGACACGCTGATCTGGCTGGCGACCGATCCGGCCGGCGGCGAGACCACCGGCGGCTACTGGTTCCAGCGCCAGCCGCGCCCGCGCAAGACCGCCGAGGACGCGGCGACGCTCGCCCGCTTCTGGGAGGAAAGCGCCCGGCTGGTCGCCGGGACCGGGGTTTAGCGGCACCCGATCCCCTCCTCTTCAGAGGCGATTCTGTGGTTTGCAAATCAGGCCGGGCGGACCTTCCCACCCATTCGTTACCCCGGGCTTGACCCGGGGTCCCGCTTTCCTTTTTCCGACGTTGCGCACGAAGAAGCGGGGCCCCGGA